>JANMYC010000588.1:0-16172 GCA_031381715.1 Saprospiraceae bacterium | reverse complement strand
CTATATGGCTAAGTAATTACCTTTTGAAAACATCATTGAAGAAGCGGGAATTCTATCGGATAGCCAATTGATGCGCTACAAAAAAGGCTCGTTGGCGGAGTATACGCTTGAAGAATTAGAAGAATTATTAGAAAAAATAATCACAAAAGAAGACTATTAAAGTGCTCCTCGAATAAGGGATTTAATCGAAAAACGAAAAAAAAATAAAGGCTAATACTGAATACTTTACCTCTCCATTAATTATTTACCCAACGCCTCCTTATCCTTTACTCACGATTGGGCTTATTAAGGACTGAACCTTAGCCTCAAACGTCCTTTTTTTTATCGTTATCTTCTCGTTGTACAATTAATTACGACATTGATTTTTCTAATCTAAAAAAAGCTATTAACTTTCGACCATTATCCAACAGTATAAAACGAAATACCTTATTTATATTCGATTAATTGTACCAAGTCTATCCAATAACTTCATTTTATGTATCCTGATACTATTATCCAGAGTTTTCATACATATTTCAAAACAGCCCCAACCTTAGTTCTGCGCTCACCAGGTAGAATTAATTTGATAGGTGAACACACAGATTATAATGGGGGATTTGTTTTGCCCGCTGCTATTGATAAAGCTGTCTTCTTCGCTATCAATGTGAGAGAGGACGACGAATGTCATTTCGTTTCCCACGATTTGAATGAAAATTTTCAGACTTCGCTTTCGAATCTTAAAAAAAATGATGCGTATAGCTGGGCGAATTACCTCATGGGTGTCATTGATGAAATTAAAAAAGCCATTCCAGACGCTTCCGTACTGAGGGGTATCAATCTTGTATTTGGTGGAAATCTACCAAACGGAGGAGGCGTTTCATCGTCGGCAGCCATCGAAAATGGGATAGGGTTTGCACTCAATCAGCTTTTTAATTTGGGTTTATCCAGAATGGATTTGGTCAAAATTTCTCAAAAAGCGGAGAATAATTTTGTGGGTATGAAATGTGGTGTCATGGATATGTTCGCTTCTATGATGGGCAAAGCCAATCAAGTTATTCGAATAGATTGTAGAAGCCTTGAATATGAATATTTTCCATTTTCAACGGACTCTAATAGCGATAAAGCACCCGATTATTACCTTGTTTTATGCAATACTATGGTAAAACATTCGCTCGTGGATTCTGAATACAATACTCGAAGAGCTGAATGCGAAGAAGGTGTTTCCATTTTACAAAAGTACGACCCCTCAGTAAAACTGCTGCGTGACGTGCCCTTTTCGCTCTTAAATGCCCATAAAAATGAAATGCGCAGTGTGGTTTTTAAACGCTGCAAATATGTGGTGGAAGAAATCGAACGGGTTGAAAAAGCCTGTAAAGCCTTGAAAGACAATGATTTAAAAGAGTTTGGAAAGCTCATGTACCGCACCCACGAAGGCTTGCAACATGAGTACGAAGTCAGTTGCGCCGAATTGGATTTTTTAGTTGACCAGACTTATACAGAATCGGGCGTTCTGGGCTCCCGCATGATGGGTGGCGGCTTTGGGGGATGCACCATCAATTTGGTAAAAGGCGATGAAGCGGATGGTTTTATCGAGCGCATAAAAGAAGCCTATCAAGAGCGTTTTAATATAAATATGCCTTGTTATAAGGTCGTTTTGACTAACGGCACGGAAGAAATTGCAATTTTTTAAAAATACAAAACCCTACATGAAATCAGAATTTAACGACTTACCCCATAGACGTTTTAACCCATTGACCGAATCTTGGGTGCTTGTATCGCCACACCGCGCCAAACGCCCGTGGCAAGGGCAAGTTGAAAAATTGCCGAGCGATGAACGCCCAACTTTCGACCCCACTTGTTACCTCTGCCCAGGCAATACGAGAGCAAATGGTGAAATCAATCCCGATTACAAGGACGTTTATGTTTTTAATAACGATTTTGCCTCTCTTTTAGAGGATATTACTGAGGGGGTCTTTGAAGATGGCGATTTGTTCAAAGCTGAAATGGAACGAGGCATCGGGAAAGTCATTTGTTTTTCGCCACAGCATAATTTGACAGTGCCTGAAATGGAAGAGTCTGCCATTCGGAAAGTGGTGGATGCGTGGGTGAATGAATATTTGGATTTAGGAAAAAAGCCTTTTATCAATTATATCCAAATTTTTGAAAATAAAGGGGCAATTATGGGTTGCTCTAATCCGCACCCTCACGGTCAGATTTGGGCACAAAAATCCATTCCCGATGAACCTTTTAAAAAGCAAAAAGCGCAATTAAAATATTGGGAAAAGCATCAAAAATCCCTTTTATCTGATTATTTAAATAAAGAATTGGATAAAAAAGACCGTATTTTATTAGAAAATGAGCATTTTGTGGGGCTTGTTCCCTTTTGGGCAACTTGGCCCTTTGAAGCCATGATAATTCCGAAAAGGCATATTGGACGCATTTCGGATATGACAAATGCCGAAAAAGATGCTTTAGCCAACGCTTATAAGCAGTTGACAGTGATGTATGACAATCTTTTTGAAACGTCTTTTCCGTATTCAGCGGGCATTCATCAAGCCCCGACTGATAATAAACCTCACGCAGAGTGGCATTTTCACATGGTATTTTATCCGCCATTATTGCGTTCAGCAACTGTTAAAAAATTCATGGTGGGTTATGAAATGCTCGCCAATGCACAAAGGGATATTACGCCCGAAAAAGCGGCGGAAGTGTTGAGAAATTTATCGAAAGGTCATTATAAAGCGAAATAAGGGATAAGAAACAAATAAATTTACATTCTCGGAGAGCAGTTAAAATTAAACTAATGTCTAATTTTCAAGTCCGCCCCCATACCCCCAAAGGCAGGGTTGATTGGTTCTAAAAACTGGCGTCTATGTGCGAGTCCGCTGGACTCGAAAACTTACGTCGTGGTATATTTTCTATAAATGTGTGAGTCCGCCTGACTCATTTTTTACCTAATATTGAGTCCAGCGGACTCACACGTTTATAGAAAATATTGAAAAACGATTATTTCGAGTCCAGCGGACTCGCACATTATAGAACTTAACAGCCCTGCTTTCGGGGGTATGGGGGCGAACTTAAAATTTCACATCTCTTAAAAATATAAAAGAATGTAAGTTTATTAATTTTTCATTCCTAAGCTGAATTTTTTATATTTTCTTGCTTAATTATGAATCCAAGTCACTATTAAAAGCAGCATGGCTGCGATATTGTTGTGGCCGTGAGCATAAGCACGAATCAAATGAGCGAGCCACCATACCTACTTCTACTGGATAGTGAGCATATTCAATTTCAGTTCCTTCCAAAGCTGCTTCTATGGGGCATAGGTTGCCTTTATCGTCATTAGGCTCTACATTCCAAGTAGTAGGTGCCATAACTTGGTAGTTTTTATAAGCCATTTCTGATTTCAATCCAATGCACCACGAGCCGCTTCTGTACAGCCAAAACCTTTACCCTCACGCTCTTCAGGCTTGATGTAAAACTCATCGTCAATGCGAATTTGGCGAAGCCTTTCGTCAATAAATGTATACAAACGAGGTGCTTCATGCACACGCGCAAGTGTACGGGTGAAAATCCGACGGCTCAAAAATTTTAAAGGTTGTTGATAATGCACAAATAACAGATGAATCTCCCATAAACCTTTTGTTCATGAAAAGGTAAGATCCACCTGCGGAAAGGTCGCTTTACTGAGGGGGCTTAGTTTATTGAGCTGAATATTATGACAATAATAATCCTATAAGTAACTTAATTTTGTATAATGATGCGCCACTAACAACACAATAAAAAAAACTTGCCAGGTGGTATAATGACTATAAAAGGTAAATCTAAAGCCTTAAACACTGACGCCTGTGGGAAAGAGGTAGATACAGGAGAACAGAATTTCGTTGCTATACCCTATTATGCCCGTTGCAACAAAGGAAATGGTGAAATGCGCATTTGGTTGCCGCAAAAAATAGTTAATCTGGATTTGCTTGGTTATAAATTCTACTTATTTCGAGTAGGTACATAAAAAAAGACGACCTACGTTGGTATGTCGCCTTAACCCAAACAAATAAACACAAAAACTATCTTTAAAATCTAATTGCCAGTAGATTATTTTAACGACAATTAAATTAATTTTTATCTATTTTTAACAATAGCACAAAGTTGACACAATTCTTGCATTATTCCTATTGACAATTGTCAAAAAAAATAAATACAAGAATTATTAAATCATACGAGCTATCTAAATTGAATTGTGTTACCTACTTTACATTCGAAAGTAGCACATATCTAACTTTCTTTGCTTGTATATCATCATCCTACATAATGAATAAGAAATTCAAATTAATACTTCAAAACAGAATCACAGAAAATACTTCTCGCGGCATCGAATACGCCAACCATCCCGAGCTTTGGCAGGGTATAAAATTTGAAAAAAAAGAATATCCTAAAAATAGCTTCATTGTAGGAGAAGGTCAGATATGTGATAGCATTTATCTCATAGTCAAGGGGTCTGTCCGTTGCCTAATAAAACATCAAGGAAAAGACACAACAACTTGGTTTGCCTTTGAGAACCAACCCGTCATGTTGCCCGTTAGTTATTGTTTGCAAGAGCCCACTTGCGAGATGATTCAAGCGTTGGAAGATACTTCCGTTTGGGTTTTGAAGCGCTCAGACCTTCAAGTTGCTTCTCAAAGTAATTTTAAGATTAATTCGGTAGTATCTCTGTTGATGGAAGCTACAATGGCTCGCATGATGATGAGAGCATCCAGTCTTCAATCAGAATTTGCGGAAGAACGATATGACGATTTGATTACCCACCAGCCGGATGTCATTCAGAGAGTACCCTTGAGACATATAGCTACTTATATTGGTGTCAAAGTAGAAACCCTCAGCCGAATTCGTCGCAACTTCAAATTGCGTCAAAATGTCAAATAAGGCTTATCGAGCAATTGATTTTTGAAAATCTGCATTATTAGGTTCAATTCCCGATGCAAAAAAGTCCAATAATTCCCCTTTTTCATTGATAAGGTATTTGCAAAAATTCCAACTTGGTTCTTTTTCGCACCACCCGTTTTCTGTTTTGTTAGTCAACCAAGCGTAAAGTGGTGCTTTATTCCCCCCTTTTACTTCTGTTTTTTCAAAAATCGGGAAAGTGACACCATAATTTTTTTCACAAAAGCTTTTTATTTGCTCATGAGAGCCTGATTCCTGTCCCCCAAATTGATTACAGGGGAATCCCAAAACCACTATTTTATCTTTATTTTCCTTGTAAAATGCTTCCCACTTTGCATACTGAGGCGTATAGCCGCATTCACTTGCTACATTCAGTATTACTACTTTTTTACCCTTATACTGTGAAAAATCAATTTCAGCACCATCGATGGAGCGCATTTTAAAATCATGGAAACTTTTCATATTGGACATTTGAAAATTAAACATTTCGGTTTTAACTATATCATTAGATTCTGGTCTATGCAATATTTCTCGAGGATTGCATGATACTATTGTCAGAGCAACTGCTAAAAGATAAATTAACTTATTCATTTAAGCCTTTTTAAGAGATTGATTTCGAATAATATTCATTCGTTCAAAGGAGACAATTTAAAGGCTATTTTGTTGTGGAATGTAGTGTGTATTTCAAAAATTAAAAAATCGAAAACACACTCCCCCCTCAGTAAAAATGCCTAAAACAAAGCTCAAAGCTTCATTTTAGGCATTTTTACTGAGGGGGTACCCAATCTAATTTTTATTTAAACAAAGATTCCACAAAAGCTTTTTTATTGAAAATCTGGAGTTTATCAATCGCTTCACCCACGCCGATATATTTAATCGGTATTTTAAATTGGTCACTGATACCTATTGCCACACCACCTTTGGCAGTACCATCCAATTTAGTCAAAGCTAAGCACGATACATCCGTTACTTCTGTAAAATGTTTACACTGTTCAATGGCATTTTGACCCATCGAAGCATCCAATATCAGCATAACATCGTGTGGTGCACCGTTCATTGACTTCGCCACGGAGCGTTTTATTTTGCCCAATTCATTCATCAAATTCACTTTATTGTGCAACCTACCCGCAGTATCAATGATAGCCACATCGCAATTGTATTTTTTAGCGTATTCGACCGTTTCGTAAGCTACTGCCGCGGGGTCAGCATTCATCCCTTTGGAATAAAACTCACACCCTACTCGCTCTGACCATATTTTCAACTGCTCAACGGCTGCTGCGCGGAAAGTATCCGCCGCACCCAATACCACTCTATAATCTTGCTTGGTCAGTTGATGCGCCAATTTGCCAATGGTCGTCGTTTTACCCACACCATTCACGCCTACCACGAGCATTACGTAAGGTCGGCCTGTTTTTTCAATGGGCAAATTAAAATCTTCTACTTCTTCAATATTATTCTCAGAAAGTAAATCCACGATTTCATCTTTGAGAATAAAATTAAGCTCGTCCGTGTTCACATATTTGTCGCGCGCTACACGTGCTTCAATGCGGTTAATGATTTTGATGGTAGTTTCCAAACCTACGTCAGAAGAGATTAAAATGCTCTCTAATTCATCGAGAACCTCTTCATCCACGGTGGTTTTACCAGCAACAGCCCGGGCTATTTTACCGAAAAAGCCTTCCTTGGTTTTTTCTAAACCTTTATCAAGGTCTTCTTCTTTTTCTTTATTAAAAAAACGGCTAAAAAAACTCATATTTTAGTATAAAAATTTAAAACAAAGATTTGAAACCATACATAAAAACTTTATTAGGTATTTATAGCCACGAATTCATCGGATTACACGAATTACACCAATCCTCGTGTTGACAATTTTAACTAATTTCACGAATAAATTGCCCTTAAGGGCAATTTTAGTGTCATTCGCAATAATTCTGTCAACATCTAAATTCGTGCAATCAGTGTAATCCTATGAATTCGTGGCTTATTAACTTTTATGTATGGTTTCAAAAACAAAGAAAAGGCTTTTTCTTCAACAAAAGAAAAAGCCTTTTAAAAAACATCTAAAATAAATGCTTTCAAAAAAATTATTATAAAAGTGGTCATTCCGAATTTCGGAACGGAGGGGTATCTTAACTAAAAACCAGAAGCCCTTCTTATGTGCACTACTTCTACTTATTTTGTATTGGCGAACCACTCTTTCACTTTGTCTTTGTGAAGGATAGCTTCCTTGAATGTATAACCACCCGTGTCAGGGTTTTTAACACTTTTTACTACACGCACGTGATCTTTACCTGAACCTGCGTTAGCAGCACGTTGAGCAACCCTTGCGTTTTTTGATACTTTCTTTGCCATATCTTTTGATTGATTATGATTGATTGATTATTGATTACTTACATATCGCAATACGACAACAATAGAAATAATCAATTACTTAATTTCGCGGTGAACTGTTACCTTTTTCAATACAGCGTTGAATTTTTTCAACTCCATACGGTCGGGCGTATTTTTACGGTTCTTTTGAGTCACGTAACGTGATGTGCCTGGCATACCTGATGTTTTATGCTCAGTACATTCCAAGATGACTTGGATGCGGTTACCTTTACTTTTCTTTGCCATTGTATGATGGATTAAAATATTTTAGAACTATTGAATGCAAGAGTTTCAGATTGACTGAATGGATTAACAGCCTGGCGCAGAATCGCCAACTAAATCAAATCCAATATCACGACCACTCTTTTGCAATTTCTTTACATACTCAAACAAACCAAGTTTAGATACTGTACGCAAAGCGTTAGCTGTCAACTTCACTGACACGAAATCACCTAATTCAGGAACAAAGATGCGCTTTTTCATTAAATTAGGCATGAAACGACGCTTCGTTTTGTGATTAGAGTGAGATACTTTATTTCCTTTTAACGGACGTTTACCCGTCAATTCACAGACTTTAGACATGACTTTCTATTTTATAAAAATATCAAATTACGATTGTAAAAAATCAGCGTTTTAAGTCATTTTCTTTGAAAAAATCCCTAAAACGCTGAAAATATTGTGTGATCTTGTAAGGAGTCGAACCTTAAACCTTCTGATTCGTAGTCAGATGCTCTATCCAATTGAGCTACAAGACCTATACTTTGATTTTGCGAGTGCAAAGATAAGTTCTTTTTTCGTTTTACAAAAGATTTAACAGATTTTATTCTTAATTTTTAATAAAAAAAATCACGGTTGCGTAACAACAAACTTCTTAGTGGTTTTATAATCTTTTGACAAAACGGAGATAAAATAGATTCCAGCAGTTAACCCCTCAGTATTTATCGAAATTTTGTTTGATAATAAGTCTCTATCTTGAATTTTTCTTTGGAACACCACTTGACCCATTGAATTGCTAATAACGATATCGCCTTCTATTTTTTCTGGAATTTGGAGCATCAAAATCAGGCGCGTGCTCACTGGATTGGGATAAATTTTCAAAATTGAGAGCTCCCCAAGGGGTGCTCCGTACAAACGGCTTAGGCGATTAAAGCTGTTATACACATTTAATTGCCCCCCAGTCACTGTTTTACCCTGCAAAGAAGCCAATGGCTCTACCCCATTCAAAATAGCATCTTTTAAAATAACCATCGCCTGCAAAGGTGCTTTACGGGCTAATTTGCACAAACTATCTTGGGGAAATGACGCTAATAAAGCCGCAGCGCCAGCTACCAAAGGCGCAGCAAAAGAATTGCCTCCCACTTGATCAAAGCCATTGCTCGGAAAAGTAGTCATTATGGACTCTCCGGGAGCCGCCAAATCCACATATTTATTGCTGTAACCAGCTGAACGCGGCAATGCACCATCTTTATCGGTGCGAGTCACCACTAATAAATGTTCATTGGGGCATAAACCTGGCACATCACCCGATTTTTCAATATCATTTTCAATATTATCGGCAGCTACTACATTTAATATGCCTTGTGTGCTCAGCGTATTATACACATCGCATAGCAAAGGGAATTCAGCCGGTTTAGCCCCTCTAAAACCCAATGACATACTCGATACCGCCACATAAGCCCCTTCTTTACCGTTTGATTGGGTGTATTTTTTCCTTTGATTGGCAGCGTAAGTGTACGCTTGAATAATTTTAGAATCATCCGTTATACCGCTCAATATCATCAATTTGACATTCCAATTGATGCCAGCAACGCCTTGATTATTATTGCCTTTTGCACCTATTACACCTATGCAATTCGTCCCGTGCGTAGCCGATGTGTGTTTATCGGAGTTTGTATTAAAATTCCAACCCTCGTAATCATCTACTAAACCGTTTTTATCATCATCAATATTATTATTCGGGATTTCAAAGCGGTTGCGCCAAATATTGGCTTTCAAATCATTGTGCGCCACATCAAAGCCTTGATCCAATACAGCTACCACTATCGTATCTCCACAAGCCGTCACACCGCCCGTGGTAATGTCCCATACTGAGGGGGTGCCAATCCGAGGTAATGCCCATTGCTGCGTATAAAGCGGGTCATTGGGCGTAGTGCTGCGCAGTTCCACAAGATGGTTGAACTGAGCCGCTTTTACTTTTTTATGAAAAATGAATTGATTGAGGATGTTTTTTTCATTAAAAAGGAGCGGATTAAACTTAATTTTAAACATATTTAAATCCGCTGAAATAACTTCTATTTCAATAGAGTTAGAAGATTCTCCAAAAATATCGCGCGCTATTTCAGCAGGTTCATCCCTTTTATTGATTAATTGGAACAAAATCTCTCCTGCTTGATGCTTGATAGCCGAAGGCTCATTCGCTCTCAATTGTTGAGCTACCCCCTCAGTATTTGAGAGATAAAATACGTTAATTAGTATTAAAATCCAGTTTTTCATTGCTCTATTTTAAGGTTGAATAGACGTTTCTTATAAAATAAAAATTGAGTTCAGAAAGGGGCATCGCCCCGACAGTTCGGTAGTAAAAACAGAAATATTAAGAATCTATCGCGGCATAGCCGCATAAGATTTAATTCTTATGCGGCTATGCCGCGATATAAAATGTTAATTTATCGTCACTCTACCGAACTGTCAGGGCGATGCCCCTTTCAAAACTCAGTTTCAATTTATTAAGGAAACCCTATAAGGTTAAATACTGAGTGGTATTTAAAAAAAGCCAAACCAACGCTAATTGATTTGGCTTTTTGAAACGATAACCGTGCCACCGCTTCGAGCGAGGGCACGGCTTATTTTAATTTAACTTAAAGGTAATCACGAAACCGCCCGTGGCATTAGTAGAAGGGAACGAAGCCGTTGTGTAAGGGATAATTTTATTATAATCCACATAAAAACGGAGGTCGAGCCTTTTATTAAGGGTATAGGTAGCGGATGGCGCAATACGCAACGTCTTCGCCCCGCGAGATGGAATATCGATTCCCTGCCCCAGTAAGTGATTTTCAGTAATATCATCCCTGAAAGAAAGGTCAAATAGTAAACGAAGGTCATTGCCTTTTTTCACTTTTGGCTCTCTTTTCTTTTTCACTTTAGGCGCATTTGGGTCTTGATTTTGACTATCAATGATTTCATTGCGCTTATCTTCGGCTTTCTTTTTAGCAGCTTCGGCAGCTTTTTTCTTCTTTTCAAGGTCGAAATCAAGGAATTTGATGTACACGTTTTTCATTGTTTGACCAAATTTCAAGGTAATTTCAGAGGTTTTGGTTTCCTGCAAGCGGGAATCACTCATACTCAAACCTAAATTACGAGACTTGCGATAACTAACGCCGTAAGTTGCGCCATTTTTCATCGCCACATCTATACCTAAAAGCGGCGAAAACTGCTCTGAAATAACGATGGTCGGTATATCAAATTGGTTATAATATTCGTACTGCGCTTCTTTAGTGAAACGAGTCGGATTTTGAGCATCAAAGCGCGTTTCAGTCGCAAATTGGTTTATGGTCATCGTTGACTTATAACCATGCGTGATGCTGATATTGCTGAATTTATTGCGTAGCCCTGGAAGTTTCGCCAAACCTGTATAATTCAAACGCCAATTCAGTGAAGGGCGTTCTTTGAAAACGTCCCTGTTGACAGAATTCACATCTTTACCAGTATATGCTGCAATGAAAGCAGGAATCAACACATCTTGATGCGTAGGTCCATATCCTTTTTTAAAGCCTTTATAATCGGGATAGTCCTCACCAGTAGGATTGAGTAAATTAGAGACTTTTGCTCGATTATCGCTAAATTCTTTGAAAACATCCCCAATATTTTTAAAGAACGAATTCAAGGTAAAATATGAAATAGTATATGAACCATTATCAAAACGATTGAGTGCTTTAATATTATCTATGGAATTCACGGACGTTGGGTTTCGGAATTCTTGAGACGTATTTTTAGTGTAATTCCGATTCAAATCCATATCTAACTTAAAATCTGGAAACGGCTCAAGCGTCAAACGAGCATCAATGGTTTGGGTATAGTTATTTAAAAGTGGGCGCGTTTGGCGGATATCAGTTGAAATCCAATTGCGGCGGCGCGCTTGATCGAGCCAATCATCATCGCCTTGCTGTACACCAAAAATATAATCCCAACCCGGGGAAGATAAATCTTGCATACCAAATAAACGAGACTGCGCCATAAAGCCCGGAATGTAAGAGCTGTATTGCTCATTGTAATTAAGGCGTGCCTTGCGCAAAGTCAATAGCGGACGAATAAGGATTTTTTCAACAATACCCGGCTCGTATTCTACCTCCCGTTTTTTCTTTTTACCTTTTACGGAGTCCGCAGCGGTAGTCGGAATCGTCGGTTTTAACGGTGATACTGAGGGGTCTTCGCCTTTGGCTTTTTTATTCTTTTTATCTAAATTAGGTTGCTTTACTACTTGTATTTTACGCAAATACTTGGAATAAGCGTACAAATTATCAAAATTCAAATCAGCTGATGCTTGACGATTCTGCTTATTATTGATGTAGTTACCAATGTTTGCAAAGTTATCTTCATCATTTTGCAAATTCACTGAAAAGGCTTCCCAACCGTACGATGCGCCATAAGTTGCGCGCACATTCACCCAATCCATGAAAGGAATGCTTCGGAAAGGCACGGTATAGTTGATATTTACATTTTGATCATATCGTTTAGTACGCCCAAAGTCTTTGATATTTTTTATTAAAAAATCTTTTTTCTGAGCATCCGTTGCAGGAAAACCTTTATTGTCATAATCATTGAGTTCATCAATAATGGCGAAGTTTTTAGCATCAAAATTCAATTTTAAGGCTTTTGACAAATCCCATTGCATGGTGTAGTTTCTATCCCAACCGAAACGGCGTTGGAAGAAGGTATTGTACTGAGGGTCCTCTCCCGAGAAACGATACTGAGTGGTATTCACTTGACGGTCAAGTATGGTATTGAAAGCAAATGAATTCGGAATTGGATTAAAATTAAATTCCGTTAAAAGCTTAGTATATTTTCCAATTTTTTCATTTTTAATCAAATTTTTAAAAGGCGAAACATACAATGGCTCTCGTGAGAATGTATAATCCAAACTACCCTTGTAATTATCTCTTGAATCACTCAAAACCAAGGGGTCTTTACGCTGCAATTGCGTATAACCGTACGAAACACTGATATTTTCAATATCCCAAGCGTGTGGTTTTCCACTGCCAGTACGGTCTTTACGGACGTTATTGAAGCCAAAACCTTTGATGGTTTGAATGGTTTGCGCATTTTGCTTAATGGAGTCTCTTTTTTTAGAATCTGTTTCAGCCGCTACTCTTTCTTTTAATTTGACGTCCAAATCATACGGGTCATACTCAGGGGTACGCACATTATTGGAATATTGAGCCGTAAAAGGAATGCGAATACCGGATTTTTGAGGTAAAAATTTACCCAATTCAAAATTACCCGATACATTAAATTCCGTTACTTGCTCTCGACTTCGTTGCTGTACCCGTTGGTCGATAGCCCCATATCCAATGCCTAAATAATTGCCCGAGACACTCACATTTCCAAAGTCAGCTAATTTGAAATCTGTGCGCGCAATAGCTGCCGCACCTCTACTTTCATTCAATCCTGTAGCCCGCAATTCGTTTATCCACAATTCCACGTCATGTGAGGATAGGTCTTTATTGTAAACGCCGACCATCACACCCTTCACTTGCCCAATATCTGGATTACCCCTTACTTTTATTTTAGTGTTGGGGCTTGTAGTTTTAGAATAATAAAATATGGAATCTAAATTAAAATTTCTTGCATTTCGAGCCGTTTTTGCTTCAATAAGGTCATGTAAAAGCAAATCGAATGTGTTGGCGGGATTCCAAACTTCATTTGCGTATCTATCATTATTCAAACCAGGATTGGCGGGAGAAGGTGGAGGTCCAGCTTTATCAATATCAGACATCACAAGAGGCATTTCAATTTCATAATAGTTACGCTCAAAATCAGTACCCAAACGCATAAAAACGCATAATTTGCCACTTGAATTCAAGCCCACACCCTCTGGACTTTCAGCGTGGACAAACATTTTGAGGCGTTCGTAAATACGCATATCCATACTTAATAATTTGATAGCCGCACGACCTTTTCCACCCGGAAGCTCTTTGAGCGTAATACCCAACGATTGTTCATTTTGGCGGGCATTGGCTGCCAATGAAGTTGGGATTAATTCACGCAGAATACCTGGAGGCAACACATAATTAAAAGGTAATTTTTTACTGTTTTCCTCAATATTTACGGAGTTTAATTCCATAAAATCTTTTTCGTTACCAGCGCCAATGTAAGTGCCTTGAGGATCAACAGGGCGCTTATATCTACGCCATTGATTACGGATTAAATCGAGTTTTGCAAAGCGTATTGTCGCTTTATCTTTAAAATCTTTTGCAATCATACGGACGAAACGAATGCTTCTAAAGTCGTTGATTTCACCATATTTTTTTGTGTACCCATCAATTGGGATACGGAAGTGATGCCATAGACGATTACCTCCTGAAACATTAGGTGCTGGTAAACTTTCAACGAAATATTTCAAATCACGCGTATCGATACCATTTCCAATTGGGTTTGGTTTGAAATCGATTTTATATTCGTAATAAGCTTCATTTTCCTCAAATGAATTGTCTCTATTCACATCCTCAGCATCGGGAACGTTCGTAGATGATTGAACCTGATTGCCTGTATTTTGAGAGTTACCCTCTGGCCCATTGAAACTCTTATATCTATCCAGAATTGTGGTACCAGACGGATAATCAGTATCATTATAATACTTAAAATCATCGTTAGAAGGGTCTTTCCTTACTTTATCGTACGCTGGAAAACCAGCAAATCTATCGACATAACTTTTGAAATAAACATTCTCTCCAGCATCATCTAAACCATCCAAGCCTATATCTTGCTGCCTACGTTCTTCATCATCTGCGGAGAACGAGTTTGGAAGTGGTATCTCGGTTCTTGGCACCCGTCCCCATCTTGAACTATCTGTTTTTAATTCCGGATTGGTTTTAGTTGGTAAGCCATTTTCGTACATTTTACGACCATCTTTCAAAATATCTTCCGAAATATCGCCCAAATGAAACAATAATGTACCCCCATTTTCTTTATCTTCTGGTTTTAATAGCGGGTCAAGTACCCAAAAATCAATGTACTCGACGTTAGCTGCCTCAAAGTCAGGCGTTGTGATACCCCGCATAATACCCGCCCAACGTGTTTGAGGCTCTTTTAGACCCGCATCACTGGTACTCACACCTTTAGAATATATAGTTCCCGCAGGAATATCAAAATTATAGGGACCCCTCAGTTTAGGATAATATGTGAGGTCAAGTGTAGGTAAAGTAAAATTATCGCCAAATCCACCTATCTGATTACTCGTTCTATTCGGGAATACCTCCGTTTGGCTAATTGGTGATGTATAAATATCGGCAGAAGCCCCTCCATTGTTATTATTGTTCAGCACTTGGTCAATTCTATACCAGTTAAGCAACGCTCTATTTACGCCTGGGAAAATAGTATCGCCTTTGGATTCTGCCCAAAGTGGATGCTTTTGAGGCACACTGGCTAAAGCCCAAGTCCCTGGTTGAGAAGACAAAGAGAATGGGCTACTACTACCCTCAAAATCATCAATGTAAACCGCACCACCTTTATCATTGCCTACGTTGATGGCCGATGAGTGACCAGGGTCTAATAAAGCAGCCTCAGCCGACACTGTAATTTTTGAAGGTTCTTTGGTTTGAATGAAAGGTAATTTATCCACTAATTTGGTCAACCACGGCGCATCTTCGGTGAAATTAAGGTCAAATCCATATACCTTATTATTGATGGGGTCATCACCATAATTCACTTTTCGAGTAAATGGCTGCTCAAAGAGGTTCATAATCGTACCACCTACATTAAAATTCTTTTTTACTTGATAATCCGCCCTCAGACCCAACATCGTTTTTGTTTGAAGTCCGAAAAAGGCATTATCCTCGTACGAAACATTCAATGGAATATTCGGCGCAACGTATGCTGGATTTAAAACGGTCAACACTGATGTACCATAATCAATCGCAAAATCCACACCTTCTAATAATTGAAATGCACCCGCAGTCACAGTCACCGCACCCGGGCGCAAACCAAATGCATTCAACTGAATACGGTTACTCGCCGATGATTTCACCCGACCACGTATGAAAAAGCGGTTTTTCTCTTGGCTCTCTTGCGCACGGAACAAAGTCGAGTCGTACAACTCTTGATAAACATATTTTTCTGAAATATCTTTAGAACCCGTTAAAGTATCAATTTTAGCTTTTAATGAACTACCAAATGGCTCTAAAACGGGAAACATGATACGTCCGTTTCGAGTATTGATGGTCACATCAGGAATAAAGTCAAATTGTCCATCCGGCTGAGGGTCGCCCACTTGATTCAAGCGGTCAAGATTCAACATTCTTAAAAGTGGAACTTGTGGTACTTCTGGAATCGTCCGCTTTTCTGCTTTTTCTTTACTCGCATCTTGATAGATGACATCTAACTGCAAATCCTGCGGGTTCGTTACATAAGCACCCACTGAATAAACGTTGCGCATCATCAAATCAAAAAGTGGCGTATTGGTCAATTGCACTGTGTTTTTCAGCATTTTAACGAATACAACTTGACCCACGCTATCGCTACCCGCAAAAGCATTCACATCTTCTGCAAATTCTCCTACTTGGAAAGGTCCCTTACCGTTATAAAAATATTGAAATGCCACACCTACAACTTGCTGACGCTCCACATTATTCAAGGAAATAGTACCTAATTTAGGATTATAAGTATATTCACTT
>JANMYC010000565.1:0-10400 GCA_031381715.1 Saprospiraceae bacterium | reverse complement strand
CAAATCGTACCGAGGGAAGGGGATAATGACCGCAGTTGTGAAGGGTTTAGTAGAGCATGTGTTTAACACAACGCCGCTCATTCGCCTTGACGCGATGGCATTTGCACCCAACATTGCTTCTCAAAAAACATTGGAAAAAGCCGGTTTTGAGCGGGAAGGTTTTGCGAAAAAGTACGTGTTGAAGCCCGAAAATGGTGTGCCGATTGATGTCGTCCTATTTGGAAAAATGAAGTAACGCAGAACGCCGTTCCGTCTAAAGAAAGCAATAAAAACTGATTAATTCCGCCTAAAAAAAATAAATTTTAACCCGGAACACCGTTCCACAACCCAAAATAAGGAGGTCTAAAATGGCACTTTTCAATATAAAATCTAAAAATAAAGATAAAACAGTGAATTTGGCGGGGGGAAACGCCTACACTGTGACGCCTAAAATGGAGTTGGCGTCCTTGGTGTTGACATCTTTTGCCCAAGAGCAATTTTACCGCACTCAAGCCCAAACTTTTGGCGCGTTGACAACTGCGATGGCAAAATGCGACCCGGTGTTTGTGGCAAAAGCGGGAATTTACGCCCGTAACGAATACGGTATGCGCTCTATCACGCACGCTTTGGCGGCTGAGTTGGCGCAGGCGGCTTCAGGTCAAGCATGGTCAAAGGCATTTTACGATAAAATTGTGAAACGTCCCGACGATATGTTGGAAATTGCGGCGTATTTCATGGCTCAAAACAAGGGTAAAAACTTGACAAATGCCATGAAAAAAGGTTTTGCGGAAGCGTTTAACCGTTTCGATACCTATCAATTGGCGAAGTATCGTGGTGAAAACAAAGCTGTGAAAATGGTGGATTTGGTGAACTTGGTTCGTCCAGTGCCGACTACCCGCAACGCGGATGGTTTGAGCGGATTGGTGAATGACACTTTGCGCCAAACCGAGACTTGGGAAGCAAAATTGACTGAAGTAGGTCAAAAAGCCGAAACTGAAGATGAAAAAACAAGCCTAAAAGCCGATGCTTGGGCTAAATTATTGGGAAGCAAGCGATTGGGTTACTTCGCGCTATTGCGTAATGTGCGCAATATTTTGGAGCAAGCCCCACAATTGACGGATGCTGTATGCGAGCAGTTGACTGACCGTAAAGCCATAAAAACCTCCTTGGTTTTGCCATTCCGTTTTTTAACGGCTTACAAGCAATTGAACGGCAACGATGCGAACACCCGTAACGTGCGTGCTGCGTTGGATATGGCGATTAATTTGTCATGCGATAACGTGCCTGTTTTAGAAAACACCTTAATCGCTATTGATAATTCAGGCTCAATGGCAAGCCCCGTTGCGAATTCAGAACATTTGCAATGTAGCGAAGTGGGGGCTATTTTCGGGATGATATTGGCAAAAAACAGCAATGCTGATGTCATGGAATTCGGCGACACTGCCCGTTTCATCAACTACAATCTGAATACATCTGTGATGGAATTCGGGGCGTCATTTGCTCAAAACAACAAAGTAGGTCACGGAACAAACTTCCACGCTATTTTTGAAAAAGCGACAAAACGCTACGAACGGATTGTTATTTTCTCTGATATGCAGGGTTGGGCACCTTCAGCTTACGGATACAATGATATTGCGAAAGCTCAAGCGGATTACAAACGCCGTACAGGTGCTAATCCATTTATTTATTCTTTCGATTTGCGCGGGCATGGCTCATTGCAATTCCCAGAGGATAAAGTATTTGCTTTGGCTGGTTTCAGTGAAAAAACATTTGACTTGTTCAAATTGTTGGAGGCTGACCGACAGGCATTGGTGAATGCAATTGAGGCAGTTGAATTTTAAAAGAAGTATATATTTACTTGTAATAAAACGCAAATAGCCTATCTCGTAATCAATGGATTATGGATAGGCTCTTTGAATTTTAAAATAGGATTTAATGTGCTGCATTGAGGAATCAGGGATTCCAAAAACTGTATCGTTTTAAAACATACTCTAAGGTAAAAAAGCCATGATAACAGCTTGCATTTCCTTGTTTTTAGCTAATTCAGGTCTCCAAGTGAATAGAGATTTATGTTTTTCAAAGTCGCAATTAAGGGCTTCACCCAATCTGTAAAGAGCCTCGCTTTGTTTACCCATTTGATAAAGGCAAGCGACGCGGCAATATTCCAATTCAGGTGCACCACAGTTAATATCAGCCATTTCTAAGGCACGAAGCGCCATTTTCTCTTGACCGATATTGAGTAAAAAATAGGTATAACGCAACCAATAACCCACATCCTCGGGAGCTAAATAAGCCGCTTTACGATAACTGAAAAGTGCGTTTGATAATTGGTCAGACTGAAAATAAGCATCAGCCATGCCGGCATAGAAATCTTCACGATGTCCATCATATTTTATCGCTTCTCTGAATGAGCGAATGGCTTCATGATATTGCCCAAGTGAATTGGCGCATTTGCCCATGCGGTAATAAATATTGGCGTCATCAGGCTCGAACTCCAACGCTCTTTGATAATAAGCGTTGGCAGTTTTATATTCTTTTAGCTTTTCGTAGCAATAGCCGATTTGAAGCATCAGTTCACCATCTTCTTGAGTATTAAAAATGGCATTTTCGTACACATACAATGCGTGTGAATATTTTTTCTGTTCTATCAAAAGGTCAGCGGCTTCCATATAAGCCATTTTACAGCTTTTATCGATGGCAAATGTAAACTCGAAAGAATCAATAGCGTCATCAATTTTGCCACTACCTCTGAGGGCAAAACCTAAATTAAGCCATGCTCTCCAATTATAAGCGTCTTGGTCAATCAGCTTGTTATGAAACTCTATACTTTCTTTAAAATAACTTTTTTTCTCTACTAAAAGAAGCATGGAATTGTACCCCTCAGTATTGGCGCGATTAGTCAGTAAACAACGGCGCAAAGAGCGGAACATAGCTGCATAATCTCTCAAATCTTCGTAGATGTGCGCTTCCATAAAAAATATATCTGAGAGGTCTTGAAGGCTTGTTTTACCCTTCAATTCGTCTAAAATAGAGAGTGCTTCTTCAAATTCGCCTTTGGCAGTCAAGAGTTCAGCTCTTAAAATCCGTAAGTTGGTATTGGTAGGAGCAAATAACTCTGCTCTATCAATTGTGACAATGCATTCATCAATCATATTACGATTGAGTAATAACTCTGCCTTGCGTAAGAATAAGTCCGCCGAAAAGGGGTGATGTGTAATAGCAGCGTCAGCAATTGCGACAGCTTTTTGCCACTTGCCTTCTTCTTCTAATATGTCTATCATGCCTATAAAAACCGTTTCCTCATAGAAAGATACCGTTTCTTTTTGTGACATTACCTCGTACTCTTTTACGAGGGTTTTGACATAGCTTTGTTGTTCAGGATTGAGTTGTTTCATGTGTGTAATGGATATTTACTTTATATAAAGATACTGTATTTGGGGTATATATGCACAATTATTTTTTAAAAAAAGAGGAAAAAATATCAAATATAAATTTCTATTTTTTTTAATTTTAAAAATCAAACAATTGATTATCAGTGTTTTGTGTTGTTTTTAATTTTAAAATAAAATTTTAATTAATACAATAAATATTAAATTTATCGTGTTTTTTTTTCGGCTATTTATATGATTATTTATTACGTTATGAAACACATATTGTGACATATCTTACAGCCTTATTTTTAAAATAAAATTGAGTGATGCATAATTTAGGGCATTAAAAAAGCCACCACGGAGTTTCCTCTATGACGGCTTTTTTAAATATGATAAATTTATCTTGAAAAAGCTAAAACTCAATTTCCGTTTTGACGCATTTGATTCCGCTTTTCCCTATTCTGTTGAATTTTCTCGATCAACATGCCTTTGAAATCTCGTTCTGCTCTGTACAATTTCGCTATTTTTTTAACTGAAATGATTTTTCTTAGCTTTTGATAGAGGTCTTTTTTCAAATCTAATTCTCTGGATTCTCTATCGAATTCTGATAAAATCATCTTTTCTGTATCAGTATCACTCAATTCATCAACGGTTTTTTCTTCTTTGGCAGCGGTTCTAATTTGCTGTAATTTTTCAGTATATTGATTAAAAACGGGCCAAAACTGTTGCGCTTCTTCGGGAGTTAAGTTGAGCCTTTGGGTGATGAATGCTACTCGTTGTGCTTGGAGTTTATTTTTTGCATTTTGTCCAGTGGCAGCTACAGTAAGTGATATACAAATCAATAAAAACAATATTCTTTTCATGTTCTTTTGCTATTTAATTTAAAACAATCTGGTATTCTATAATTTATTCTCCAACTCTTTGATGTCCTTTTCATCAATATTTTCCTCTAAATATTTTTGAATATCATCATCACTAATATTTATATCCCCCTCAGTATCAGCGAGTTCTTGATTCTTTAAAATGAGCTCTTCATCAAAATCATCAATGTTTTCGGTGATATACTGGTGAATTTCCTCGTGTGATAGTTGAGCCATTTCCGCTTCAATAGGTAGAGGGCTATTGCGGTTATTCACAAACCACCAACCCGCCACCGCAATCACTAAAGCGGTAGCAAAACCTAAGGCATAGCGTGGTTGCAGAAGTGATTCTATCCATTCTCTGACCAGTTCCAAAAAGTGGGGTTTTGCCACGGTTGGAGCTTCTTGAATAGCCTTTTTACTGAGGGGGTATGCTTTGATTTCCTGTGCTTGCGCCTTTTCAACAATGGTGTTTGCTAATGTATCAAAATAATTTTGAGGCACTTTGAACACATCATCTTTGTTACCTTCTTTTTTAAGGTTCGCTAAAAAGGGTGAAATCGCCCTTAATTCATTTTCAAATTCTTCTTTCATGTTCTAACTTATTTGTAAAAATTTCTATCATAAAGGATTATAATGGTTGTCAGTTATTGGTTATTGATTATTGGTTATGCTACTCAATCTCTACACCTTTAAAAAAAGCTTCCACTTTTTTAACCGCATGGTGATAAGATGCTTTCAAGGCACCCACGGAAGTGTCCAAAACTTGAGACATTTCCTCGTAAGGCATTTCATCGTAATACCGTAAATTAAAAACGGCTTTTTGCTTATCGGGCAAAGTTGCTAATGCTTGTAATAGTTTTTTTTGAATATCATCGCCATCAAAAAAAGTATCGGCTTTTAAGGATTGAGCCACGTATGAACCGTTTGGGTCATCCAGCGTGTCGGTTTCTTTTCTATTTTTACTGTTTAAAAAAGTAATCGCTTCGTTGGTCGCAATCCTGTAAAGCCAAGTAAAAAGCTTTGATTTGCCTTCAAATCGCTCAATATTCTTAAATATTTTGATGAAAGTATTCTGAATCACATCATTGGCATCATCATGATTGACAACCAAGCGGCGTACATGCTTGTAGAGCGGTTCTTGATAGGTTTGCATAAGCAGCCTAAAGCCTTTTTCATAAGTTCCTTGATTATTCAGCAAGTCCAATATATGCTCATCAGTAATTTCCTTCACGCCGGCTGGTTTTGTTAATATGACTACAAATCGTTTTAAAAGTTTAATTTCTTTGAAAAAATAATTGTAGAGTTGAGTTTATCTTCTAAATTTACAAAAAGTATTTTAAAACTCTAAATGACTTAATTTGGGGCTACGTTATTTTATGCAAAGTTTTAAAAAAAGTATAACGAATCTGAAAAACTGATTTTAATATTGAGACCTAATTTAATGAAGCAACCTCTATGGAAGCGTATTCTGAGTTATTTTAAGGATGTCCACATCGAGACAACCGAAAGTGTGCACAACCCTTTTTTACACATCGTTTTAAAAAATAACCAATATCAATTGTGTACCGCCAATGCCATTTACAGCTATGGCGACAAATACGATAATTTTTCAAAAGCTTTCGACAGAATTGACTTGGATAACCTGCCTATTCAGAACGTTCTTATATTAGGTTTTGGTTTGGGAAGTATTCCTTTGATGCTTGAAAAAATGTTTCGTAAAAAATACCATTATACGGCGGTTGAGATAGACGCGGAGGTTTTACGGTTGGCTAATACGTATGTTTTACCTGATATAGAATCCAATATTGAGTTTCAGGTCTTGGATGCGTTGACTTACACAATGTTCACGGAGGAGAAATTTGATATGATTTGCATGGATGTATTTTTAGATGATACCATTCCGACTGAGCTTGAGCAAGATGATTTTTTGAATAATTTGAAAGAAATGTTGACTGAAAAAGGCGTTTTATTGTTCAATAAGCTGGCTTATCATAAAAAAGATAAAAAGCAAGCGGAGGCATTTTTTCAAAACCATTTCAAGCGCGTTTTTACTGAGGGGGTGTATCTGGATGTGCAAGGGAATTATATTTTACTCAATAGGGGAGATGTTTTGAAAAAGTGATTTATATTTGCAGCCTGTGAAAAATAAAACAGCCGTTTATCCGACTGTTTTAATATGATTTCAAAATAGTTTTAAAAAAATAGTGTCTCGGTTTAGATGAAATTCATTTGATTGGTGATGATTGAATTTTGGTTCATTTAGGCTTCATTTATTCAAAATTTAGATTATAAAGATGTTTACAATTAATATTTATCTTCGATTTGCACTTATTGCCCTCTTTTTACTGGGGGGTGTAGGTATGACGTTTGTGTGGGGTTTTTGGTGGTCATTTCCGTTTATTTTAGCGGGTATTATCCTTTTAGTGGGCTACGTTTTACTCGGAACGGTGCAATCTGCGGCTATGACCCTTCAAACGGGAGATATGGATGCGGCACAAAAAAGGTTGGATTTGACCCTTTTTCCGCAATATTTATACACGCCTAATCGGGCTTATTTTTACATGCTCAAAGGTACGATTGCGGGCAATGAAAAGAATTATGAGTTGGCGGAGGAGTATTTGACACAAGCTCAAAAAATTGGTTTGCCCACCGATAATGAAAAAGCGATGGTTTTACTCTCACTCTCTAATTTCAGAGCGATGAAAGGCAATTGGCCCGCTGCCGAAAATTATTACCGCCAGATTAAAGATTTGAAAGTCACTGAGCCGATGTTGAAAGACCAAATTAAGGAATTTGATAAAGCGCTTAAGCAACGTGGTCAGTCAAGCACCATGATGCGTCCTGGATTCAGAGGTGGTTATGTGCCCGGTGGTAAACGCCCACGCCCTAAAATGCGTTGATAAGTTAGATTTTAGATTATTAGACAATAGATTTTAGACTTATCATAAATAAAAAGGCTGCCTCAATTGGCAGCCTTTTTATTTGGGCGATGTTATTTTGCAATAACATTTGGAAAGTTTTAAACTTTCCAAATGTTAAAAGCGAATATTGATTTATTTCGTTTTTCTTATATTTCGTAGATATTTTCATCAATTTTCTCTAAAATTTGTTCTTTAATTGCTTTGGGCTTTGCTTTAGCCTTCACTTTTTCTTTGAGTTTGGCTTTAGGTTTTGCCTTAGCTTTTACTTTAGTTTTGGGCTTTTCAATTAAAGCTTCTATTTTTTCAACTGGTGGCTTATCCTTTTTCTTAGCTTTTGCGCTTGGGAATTGAGAAAAAATCTTCTTTTTATTGATTTTCTCCATAGCAAATTTCAAAACTTCGGGCAGACGCTTGGGTGGCTCATCGTTTGGAAACCATTTGGCTTCTTTGAATTTATCGACCTCATTGATGATAATTTCGCCTGACCATTTGGTGGTGTGAAAAAAGAAAATGATTTCAGTGGTACTGTGCAATCGCTTATGAATAATGTGAACCAATTTGAGCGATTTTTCACTTAAAATGATGCCCGCCTCTTCTCTTGCTTCCCGAACCAATGCGGCTTTGGCGAACTCTTCACCCTCTATTTTCCCACCGGGCAAAGTAAAGCCGTTACCGTTGTTTTTGGTTTGGGCGAGGTAAAGTGTGTGATCACGATATTCTAAAATAAGCCTCGCAGTCAGTATTGTTCTGAATCGACGTTGAATAGGCATAGTTCAATTGGTTGCGTAAACGTTAGATTTTGTTTATAAAAGTTGTGTCTATGATTTAATATTGCTGCAATTATTGTTTTAATATTTATCTACAAACCTCTTTTCCAAGCAAAATAAGCATTGAGGCATAGCCAGAATAGCATAGCGACAAATGATAATTCATAAAAAGCTGAAAACAAGGCTTTTGTCTGCAAATTAATGTCAAAGAGACGGAAACTGAAATAATCCGTTAAAATAAAAAATGCGTGTACTCCAAATAGAATAAAAAGCACTTTTATCATTCTTTTGAGCCAACCGACTACCAGCACTTGCCTTCTAAAATCAGTATTGGTCATGCTTAATCGGTTTTTTGAAGCCTTTATACTGAGGGGGTGCTTCTCGTGTAATATAAAACGATAAGCAAAATATAAATATAAGAAAAATTGCAAAATAAAAACACCTTTTTCAAAATTACCACTAAAAGGACTGAAAAAATGTGATTGAAATTCAGATTTGGCGGTGGCATTTTGAATGCCTACCCATGACAGCAAAGCGAACTGAACAGTAGGTAATATAAAATGTTTGAAATCGGCTCTTTTCATCCTGAAATTGATGGGATATAGCCTGCTTTTTACATAAAAAAACACCAAAGGACCCAAAGCAAATGATACATAAATGGGTAAAAAAGCTACTCTCAAATGCCTTTGAGCGATGAATGAATAAGCCAATAATTTATCTAATAAAGTCAACGAAAAGCCAATGAGCAATAAGCCCCAAAGGATGCTTTGCCATTTATTGCTTGTTTTTCGTTGGAGAGACAACAAGCCCAAAATGCCGCCAGAAACCACTCCTCCCGACATGAAGAGTATGGTGAGCCAACGAATTATGTCATAAATAAATGGTGGAATGACCATAAAATATTAAAGTTAAAAATGATTTCGGCACAAATCTAATGCCTTGTTTGATTTTTGTGATGATTTTATGAAAATTCGTACTTTCGTGCCTCGAAATTCGATGAATAACTGAAACAAGTCTTTAAAACGAGTTAAATCATTCTAACCATATAGAATTATGATAGATTATATAAAAGGTAAAATAGCATTTAAAAATCCTGCTTTTGTTGTCGTAGAAACGGCTGGCGGCGTTGGCTATCGCATCAATATCAGCTTGAATACGTATGCTAAGATAGAAGGCTCTGAAAATGTTATTTTATTGACACATTTACAGATTCGTGAGGATGCTCACGTACTATTTGGCTTCGCAGAAGAATCCGAAAGGGTACTTTTCACTCAATTGATTTCTGTATCGGGCGTGGGCCCTGCAACGGCTCAAGTCCTTTTATCGGGCATGAGTCCGGATGAAGCGAGGTCAGCGATTTTAGCCGAAAATGAGGTGGCGTTTAGCAAAGTGAAAGGCATTGGACCCAAAACTGCGAAACGCATTATCTTGGATTTGAAGGATAAAATCAAGAAAGATGGTGGTGAAAGTGCGTTAAATTTTTCAGTTTCGGGCAATACTATGCGAGAAGAAGCGTTATCAGCATTGGTCTCATTGGGTTTCGTCAGAATGAACGTTCAAAAAGTGCTCAACAAGATACTCCAAGAGCAGCCTAACGTGAAAAATGTAGAAGAATTAATCAAGCTCGCGCTAAAGCAATTATCGTAAGTAGTTGGGCTAAAATAAACGCTGCTATCTTTTTAAGTCGGCTCTATAAAATGTGAAAAATACTCCGCTATGCTCCGCATTTTACACATTTTACAGCCCGACGATAGCAGCGATTATTTCTTTACGCCTACTTAAGTAAAAGGATTTTTAAACACTGAAATTATTAGTTGAGTTAAAATAAACGACATTTTCTTTTTTTAGTCGGCTCTTAAAATTGTAGAAATTACTCCGCTTTGCTTCGTGTTTTCTACAATTTTAAGCCCGACAAAAAATGTCGTTTATTTTAACATATCTGATTTCTATTGCCCATAAAATATTGATAAACAGTATTTTATTCGAAAAATCGTATGGTTTATTAGCTGATGAAAATTTATCATCTGTTGGCTTTGTTTTTGTATTAATATTTTATTTATAAATTTTAACAATAGTTAAATATTAAGCCGTCTAAAATTAAAACAATAAGGCATAGCGTTAATTAGTCACTTCCAGAGAGTCTCTATCTTTTTAATAAAACATATTGAAAAACTGATTTAAAATTATAGACCTTTTTGAAGCTAAAACCAATGCCTTTTTTGAACCCAATACTGAGGGGGCTCTTTTAGTGAATAACGAATAGTGATTAGTGAATAATGATTTATGAAGTGCAAATTATTAATAAATATTTAGGTCATTTAAAAATCTCATAAATCATTATTCACTAATCACTATTCGTTATTCATTAAAATAATCCCATGCTGATTCTTAACTTGATATGAATAGAAAGATTTTTTTACACGCAATTACCCTTACTCTGCTCGGTATTTCATCCAACCTCTTTGCCAAAACTCTTCCGACCGAAGGAGTCCGTCTGGG
>JANMYC010000564.1:0-5697 GCA_031381715.1 Saprospiraceae bacterium | reverse complement strand
TAGTGACAAAAGCATCATCAAATGCTAATGGTGGGCAATGTACCGTCACTACTACATCCGCAGTATCCGTTCCACCTGCTGTATAAATGACATAAGTCAACGTATCGTTACCACCACAGAAATTTGACTGAGGGGTAAAGACTATTTGATTTGAGCCATTTATTGTCGCAACGCCATTGCCTGAAACTATGATTTTAATTGAGTCAAGTGCAACGCTGAATAAATTATCATTTAATAAAACAGCAAAGTTCTTAGTAGAATCTTTGATAGTGACAAAAGCATCATCAACTGCCAATGGCGGGCAATGTACCGTCACTACTACATCCGCTGTATCCGAACCGCCCGCTGTATAAATGACATAAGTCAGCGTATCGTTACCGCCACAGAAATTTGACTGAGGGGTGAAGTTTATTTGATTTGAGCCATTGATAGTCGCTACGCCGTTACCTGAATCTATAATTCGAATAGAATCAAGTGGCAAGCTCATTAAGTTGTCATTCGTTAAAACCGAGAAGTTTTTAGTCGAATTTTCAATAGTGACAAAAGCATCATCAACAGCCAATGGTGGACATAAAACTGTCACATTCATTGAAAGTGTATCTTTGCAACCAGTAAGCGTTTTTGTAAAAATTACTGTATGCGCACCGCCTGCAAACTCCATTCTAATCCCCGACTCAGCTATATTCGTTATTGGGTCAGAAGTACCAACTGCGCCATTTGAAAGTTTAGTTACTTTCATTTGACCATAAGTAGTGCCCACATGACCGCCATTAATTGAGTATGTTGTTGTATCCAAAACCCAGCTACCTGTTGGATCATACACATTCATGGAATCCACTAATTGACGAACAGAATCAAATGAAACGATGGTTTTATCTATTCCATTTAATTTCCAATAATCCAAACGATAAGGACCACTTTTACCCACAAATGGGAAAGTGTGGTATTCATATGTATAGCTTGTATCTAAAGTACAGTTTTTAAAACTACCTGTATAAGCTGAACCATTGTCGGTAATACTATAAGCATTTTTAAATTGAGTGGTATCATTCAAGCTGGTTATGCAGTAAGTACCTCTTGTACCACAAGCCACTGTGGCAAGAGTTGTCGTGTCTGCCGGAATAATATTGCACGAAGGATTGTCTGGACTGACAATCACTATTAAAAGTAAATACCGGCAATTATTGCCCGCTCCGTCGCAATGCCAACCACCAATGGTATCTCTACCTGAAAAACCAACCGTACGAGTTAACGTTACACAAGAGTCATTTTTTAACGAAGCAGTCACTCCATTCGCGCTGCCCATATTCCAGAAATTTTTCAAAACTCTTCCACTGCCCAAATAAGTATCCAAGCACGTATCTTTTGTCAAACCTGTCATTGTGAATGGCCCAATTACAACCGTATCAGTAGCAGGTGCACCATTGCATAAAGCATTCAAAATAACTGAAATTCGTTGAGTATCACTCGCTGCATTTCCACAAGCATCCGTTGCTGTCCATATACGAGATATAATTTTACCACAAGGATCACTTGTTTCCGTTTCTCTATAAGCCAATGAAATGCTCGAACAATTATCCGTGAAAGGTATAACTGGAATTGAAGGCACAACTTGACCTATCGTCAAATCAATAATCGTATCGTTAGGAGCCGTTAAAACAGGCGGTGTTGTGTCGATAGTTGCAACATAAATCACCCTTTGACGTTGAAGTCCGCATTGATTTTGAGCAGTGAATGTACAAATCAAAAACTGCACATAACCATCTTCAATACAGTTGCCGTTTCTAATCAAAACGTCTTGGAAATCAACTGGTAAATCTGCACCTCCCGAATTATTGATACCACGCGCCCACGTACCATCCATACCTGGAAGATTATCGCAAGCGACGACTAACGTATCGCCGTCATTCAAGCCCGCAATCATGGGATTAGTGAACACAATCGTAGGCGGAACTGTATCCACCACACCGGCATCCACCGCAGAAATATCCGTAACCCCATCTACGACAAACGCATCGGTATAACCCAAAGCATTCGGGTCACTGTCCACGCCTTCATCTACACCCTGATTTTGGGGTGCAAAATTAAGATTGCTTGAAGTTACAGGAAACGTGAACTTCACCCTGTACGTACCAGCATCTACGCTCGTAAAAGCATATAAACCAGCCGCATCAGTGGTGGTAGTCAGCGTCACCGTGTCATTATTCAATAAATCTCGTCCAGTGAGTATTACACTCATGTTTTCAAATCCAGTTTCACTTCCTCCTTTTAAACCATTGACGTTACAATCATAAAAAGCAACGCCCCTGACGGCACTGACCGCAGAGGATTTAGAAGTTCTGAGAGCAAAAATGTTTAGAATACTCACAAATGCTATTAAAGCAGTGATGAGTCCAGTTTTGAAAAGTACATTAGTTCTTCTCATAATTACAGTACAAATTTTACCAGTCATACTTGACATGTTGAATAAAAAAAAGTGTCTATAAACTTTCAATGAAAATTGAGCCCTGATTCCCTTATCGAAACTCAATAGTTCAATTGAAAAGCCAGCGTAAAAGTAATTTTTACATATTCGTAAAATACCCTATGTAGGGTAAACAGGTGAGAAATTGCAAAAAGGTTGCCAAGATTAAAGATTTGAATACTATGTTTTATTTTTTATATTAAAATTCAAGCAATTACATATAAAAAAATATATCATTAAAAAAAAATCCATATTTATCAAGGCGATAAATATGGATTTTAAGTATTCAAATCCTATTTCAGAAGAATAAAAAATTAAATAATGGATTATTAAAATATAAAAAAACAAAACCCATTAGGTTTTACAACCACCTTATGGTTTTTATTTTTATTAAAAAAAGAAAAAAAACAGTGATTAGGGATGAGAAATAAATAAATTTACATTCTCGGAGAGCAGTTAAAATTAAACCAATGCCCAATATTCAGGTTCGCCCCCATACCCCCAAAGGGGGATTAAATTAAGAAAAGGCGAAATTTTCACCTTTTTGAGGTATAATCCCCCTTTGGGGGTATGGGGGCAATCTTGAAATTTCACACCGTTTAAAAATACAAAAGAATGTAAGTTTATTAATTTTTCATTCCTTATATTATTTAAAAAACGAATTTTAGGCATCCCGAGGAAAAAGCTTAGGTGTATCTCCATCCTGTAAATCATCGATATTGATAGCATTTACTGCCAAATCAAAAGCCATTTCAACATTCCCAGTTTCGCCTAAAATAGAGTAAAATTCTTTCGCAAATGTAATAGCCGCCTCATCACCAACCGCCGTTGTCATGCCCACCACATAATCCACATAGGGCATAATCGCTTTGGCTTGATTGGCTGAGTAGCAAGCATTGAGCACGACCGTACTCACTTTCATATTATATTTAGCAAATATTTCAAACATCCGTTTCAAATCACCTGTATCCATCACCTTACTATTCCCTTTCATATCTTGAAATATCAAACCGGATTCTTCTTGAGTTGGGCGACCTATAGATCTGCTACCCGCATATTCTTTACCCAATCCATGACCCGAAAAATGCACAATAGTCGGTTTGCGCTTGACTATTTCAGTTTGTACTTCATTGGCTTTAGTAGCCCATTTCTGATAAATAATAAAATCCAATTGCTTTTCCTGTAAACTCGAACTGATACCAACCAACTCTTTTTCAAGCTGTAACTTACCCGTATCCGTAGGATTTGAACCAAAAAACAGGATAGTTTTTTGATTCCCTTGCGCTTTCGCTGTATCACTCGCAGGCGAAGCCGTTACTGAGGAGGTCGAATTCGCTTTAGTATTTTTAGTATCACTGATATTTTCAAGCATAGACAATACTGAATTAGTGAGTATATTCCTTTCCCGATTCGTATCTGAAAAAGACAATAAGCCCAAGTTTTCACTCCGTTTTAAAGAGCTTAATCTTCCTTGAAGCAAAATTAGCTGATTGTTCATTTCTTTATCGTTGACAGTTGCCCACTCTTGAAATTTCTCTATGGCTTTCTCCAGTTTCGCATTTAAAATAAGTGCTGTAATCTCGTCTTGTATTGGCATAGTGATTTTTTAATATAGTGGAATTGGGTTCCACAGGGTTACATAAGATTTTGAGCAATAAATATAGATAAAATTTATTTTTCCAACAAATCATTTAGCTTTTTTAAAATATCCCACACCAAATCAGGCTCAAAACCTTTCCGCATCGCATGAGCAGCTAATTTCTGTTTCTTCTGTGGGTCGCCCTCATAATCCTTAGATTTTGTTAAAATGACCTTTTTCAAAGTCTCCTCGTACCCCCCCTCAGTATCAATCTCTTTCATCGCCTTTTTAATGCTGTATTCAGGAATATGGCGCAATTTTAGTTCCTGCCGAATCCGCACTTTACCCCAGCTTTTTATCCTAAATTTACCCCGCGCATAAGCAGTTGCGAACCGTTCTTCATTCAAAAAGTTGTCGGTTATAAGTTGTGAGACGATTTCGTCCGCCGCATCTCGGTACATGCCCAATTCGCGCAACTTCGCCATCACCTCATCATGACAACGCTCTTGATAAGCACAATAAGCCTGCAATTTCAGCAAAGCCGCTTCTTTTGTATAATATTTCTTTTGTTTTTCCATTCCACCGTAGCTCGGAACTCCAGTTCCACATCGAATTAAAAAAATTGATAACTACTTAGTTATAATCGCTTGCGCGATATTTAGCCACTGATTTTACTGATATTGACTGATTTTACACTGATTAAATATATTGATTTTAAAAAATCAGTGTAGAATCAGTCAATATCAGTAAAATCAGTTCCGAGAATCGGAAAACGGAGTGTCAACGACTATGTAGATAAGTGGTTTAGAGCGGAACTGGAATTCCGCACTATAAATAAGGCTGCATCACATCCACTATTTCAGCCCCAATTTCATGTAAAATAGTCTGTAAACCCACCTTTTTTGCACCTTCTATGTTGTGCGCATTATCATCAATGAAAAGCGTTTCATCCGCATTTAATTGAGCATCTTTTAATACGTATTCATAAATATCCGTATCGGGTTTTCTCAGATGTATCAAATGCGAATAATAAGGTTTATGAAAATACCGCTCATCAAAATCTTGAATTGTGAAATTATAGACCGTGCGCAAGTAGCCATCCACCCAATCCACGTGCGTTTTATTGGTATTACTCAATAAAAAAACGTTATAACGCTCCTTCAATTGACTGAGCATTTCAAACCTTTGTGGCGGAATTTGGAGCAACATCGCATTCCAAGCCTCTTTTAATAGTTTTATACTGAGGGGGGCATCCATCAGCTGTCGGAGCGTTTCAAAAAACTCTTCTTCCGATATTTTACCTATTTCAAATTGAATAAAAATATCATTATCAGGGCTTATATTCTTTAATTTCATTTCAAAATCATCGCCTAACCAATGTTTCAAACTCAACCATGTACGGTCAATATCCAAATCAATAATGACATTACCTAAGTCAAAAATGATGTTTTTTACAGCTTTTTGCATATTCTCATGTTCTTTAACAGCAAATATAAATCAGAATACCAGTCTATTTGATTAAAATTGCATCTTTTTAAGATTTCACTATTCACTTTTAGTTTTTCACTTTATAAATGTCAATCATAAAAAAATTAGCTGGTCAAACAGCCGTATATGGATTAAGTAGTATCGTCGGGCGTTTTCTGAATTATTT
>JANMYC010000535.1:0-7827 GCA_031381715.1 Saprospiraceae bacterium | reverse complement strand
CCGACTTATTTTACAATTATTTTTTAAAAATTACTTTTAAATCAGTGTAAAATCAGTAAATATCTTTAAAATCTGTGGCTAAACGGAGCATAAGCGACTGCAATTACCAATTTTTAATAAAAAAAGCCTCCCGAACATACTTTCGCACGCTCGGGAAGCTAAATTAAACCCTATTCTATAACCTAAAAACCTTACTTAAATCTCATTCAGAAATGATAATAACGGAGTTTATCCGCTGACTATCAGAGTACAAATTATTGAATATCAATAGTTTGTGCTACTTTTTTTACTTCAACTTTCGGGATGCTGATATTCAAAACCCCATTTTCATAAGCCGCCTTCACATCATCCGTTTTTACATTCTCAGGCAATGTAAAAGTGCGTTTGAAAGAAGAATATCCGAACTCACGGCGCAAATATTTTTCTTTTTTGACTTCGCCCTCTTCTGTTTTCTCCGTTTTCTTTTCAGCCGAAATGGTCAATAAATTGTCCTCTACATGGAGTTTAAAATCTTCCTTTGCTAAGCCGGGAGCAGCCACTTCAATTTTAAAAGAAACACCATTTTCAATGACATTTACTGAGGGGGTTGCATTGTTGAATTTTACATTCAATTCGTCATTAAAAAAGTCATTCACCCATTTATCAAGTGGATTAACACGATGCGAGGCTACGGGTGCAAAAGGATTAAATTTTACGAGTGTCATAATTTTTAATTTTTAAAAGTTAAACCATAATTTTGATGAGCGATTATTTCAAAATTTCATAATCGCTGATATTCCCTATTATTCAATTCTCGTTCCATACCGTTTTTTCCGTCAAAAAGGCTTATTTTTAATTAAAATACATGACAAAATGTCAAAATTATTAATATTTAAGTGACAAAATGTCAATTTTAGGGTTTTGATAAAACCTCTGTAAAAACTTAGCCCCCCTGCCCCCAAAGGGGGAGTACCGCCCAGTAAACATAAAAAATATCCAAAAAATACGCAATTTTGGCAATTTTCGAGTGGTACTCCCCCTTTGGGGGTAGGGGGGCTAAGGTTTTAATAAAACCCCTTTAGCTATCCAAAATAATGTATATCTTTATGAGAAGTAGCGTGGAACTCCAGTTCCGCAATAAATTTTTGATTTAAAATCGCCCTTAAACTTGCGGAACTGGAATTCCGTGCTACGATGAAAGAGCTCATAAAAAGACATACCGCCCTTTCGGCTAATATCGTAGCCTTTTGCAGATACCTGCGTACTGAGAGGTTCGCCATTGCTGCGCCCGAAGAGGCAGATGCCCTCAAAAGCATAGAAATTTTAGAACCTTACGGCAATTCTGAAACGCTCCGTTTGGCTTTAAAAACAGTTTTGACGCGCTCTCAACTGCAAGCCGAACGCTTTGATGAACTCTACAACTATTATTGGAAACAGGTTGAAAAGGCAACGGATTCAAAAATAGCTGAACAAGAGAATCCAAATGGTAAGCAACAACAAGCTCCCAAAAGCCAAGACCCGCAATTTCAAGCCTTGAAAGATTGGTTGTATGGCGGTAAAAAATCGGAAGAAGAAATAGATTTATACACGTATAGTGCCGCTGAAACCTTGGTAAAAAAAGACTTTTCGCATCTTTCAGAGGATGAAATCAAGGAGATTTATGAAATCATAAAAATGATTGCTCGCCGATTAGCGCGCCAACAAAATCGGCGGTGGACTAAAAATAAAAATGGGAAACTGGATATTCGACGGACTTTACGACAAAATATGCGTAGGGGAGGAGAGATGCTCGAAATTCTGAGAATGAAAAAGCGAAAACAGCGGGTTCAACTCGTTTTACTCTGCGACGTCAGCAAATCCATGGAACTGTACAGCCGTTTTTTAATCCAGTTTGCCTTCGCATTTCAATTGGTTTTCAAGAGGATTGAAACCTTTGTTTTTTCAACTTCTTTAGTAAAAATCAGTGAAATACTGAGAGCCAGTCCCGATTACTCGGGAGGTCAGAGTTTTGATAAAATATTAAAAGACCTGTCAGAAAATTTACATAATTGGTCGGGTGGCACTCGAATTGGCGATAGTTTAAAAGATTTTGTGGAGAATTATAGCGCAAAGGATTTGAATTCGAAAACTATTGTCCTCATCATGAGCGATGGTTGGGATACGGGCGATTTGGACGTTTTAAAGGAAAATATGGCATTTATACATAAAAAAGCCTCAAAAGTGATATGGCTCAACCCACTTGCGGGCAATATCACCTACGAACCTACTACTGAGGGGATGAAAACAGCAATGCCCTACGTTGATGTTTTCAGCGCAGGGCATAACGTGGATAGTTTAAAACAACTGAGCCGTTGGCTTTAGTTGCTTTTCACTTTTTTTGACGCTACGTTATCCTCCATTGTGATGGTTTGGATATTTGAAATGGACACAATATCGTTCGTAGTAGCATCCAAAGGACGGCATACTACTCTGAAATAGTGCATTTGTGTAATCGGCAGCGTTTCAAAATTATTACCGGTGGCTTTCGGAATATCCTGCCAATTGACACCATCGAGGCTCACTTGCCATTGCATTGCCGAAAACTCATCATTGCCTTTTACTTTCAAAACGACTTGCTCACCTTCTTTTACTGATGTTTTTCCTTTTGTTACGGACACAGTTACCATTGGGGCAACTGAAATCTCGTTGGACGACATCGTTTGAGAAAAAGCAACATTTTGGAAAAGAGCTGAACCGAAAATAATGGTCAAAATCTTAAAAAAACGCATACTTGGCTTTTTTAATAAAATTTAAAATGAGTTTTAAAAATATATTACTGGTTGCTAAGGAATGAGAAAACAATAAAAGTACATTTTGGGCTTATTCTTTTCCCGTTATATTGCCTATCTTTTTCGTTAAATATAAGCGATATTCTCCTTAAAAGATACCCAATTTAACAGAAAAATAATTAAGCCGAAAATGCGCTTTTATTATTTTCTCATTCCTAAAAAAACAAAGGTGGATGAAATAGGGAGGACAGTTTTTGGGATTTTACTCCAGCCAGACGTTAGCTTTCCGTAAAAGAAAGTTATCTATTATTTACCCTAAAAAAAGTATGCCAAGTTTTGAGAAAACTTTATTTATTTTGATTTATGAAAAATATAATTTTAAGTAAAGTTGTTTTCTTGTGCGGGGTTTTTAATAAAAAAATGTGAATATGTACACAATAAGAATTTCATCAAATTTTAAAGAAGTTGGTACTTCTTCTCAAATTCGGAGCTTCTTACAGCCATTTGAATATCGTGGACTTAATTCTTTTACAAATATTGGTAAATATAAGGAAATGCCTTTTGCTGTTGAATTCCCTATTTTCGATATGATGCCTTCTGCAAAACGAAGCGATCTACTAAACAACACTCCTTTGGGCAGTCAATTTCTTGTGTTAAGTGAAAAAGCTTTCGGGATACTATCTCAATCCTTAAATATTGATGAATATCAATATTTTACAATCAAGATTTTGCATAAAAAAGAAATTATTGAATATAAAGCACTTCATTTTCTTCAAAACAGAAGAGGAGAGTTTACTGATTGGTCTAACTCCACTTTCACATTGTACGGTGATTGGGTAGGAGATAATGCTCGTAGACCAGAGTTAGAAACTTTAAAATTCAAAAATGATGATGAATATCTTAATAGAATGAGAAATCCTATACCAGTCGAAACGGTTGTACATGAAAAGAACGTTCAACTTGTTGAAAATATCCTTTTCGATTTATTTTATTATCCTTTTACGTTCAATGGTGGTTATCTCTGTTCTGAAAAATTTAAAGAAGTAGTTGAAAAAAACAAATTGACAGGTTTCCAATTTATTCCATTTTAAGAGAATATTTAGCCTTTGCTCTAAAAATTTATTTATGGAAAAATATTATAAACTACTTCCTTCTGTTGATATGAAAGTGATGGGTGTATCCATTCAATCTCAAAAACATCTACCAAATGAAGGTTGGATGTATTGGAATTTGGATTCATACATAACAGTAGCTGAAGAGGGTAAGATTAATTATGAACCTACCTTTCCCATCTTTGGTTTGGAAAAAAAGCTAAAGTTACAGATTTCATTTTTGGTGTAAATACTGGAACAAAATGGCTTTTAATTAATCAAAAGTTTTTAGACGTACTGAAGAAATTTAATATTGATGAATATCAAATTTTTAATGTTAAAGTGAAAATTAAAACAGGAGAATTACTTGATTATTTTATGCTTTTTATAAACTATGGTCGTGATAAGAACTATGTTGATTGGGAAAAAACTAAGTTTAGACATACGACTCAATTTATGCAAAAAGATATAAAAGCATTGACTTTTCAAGATTTTGAAGCTTTCAAAAAATTAAACCTTGAGCTTTATCTTATAAACGAAGATATAGCTTTGGACTCTTTACATTTAAAAAATTCTGAAATCTCCACTGATATATTTAGATTATGTGGGGTAGATAGTGGTTTTTTTATTTCTGAAAGATTGAAAAAGAAACTTGAAAGCGAAAAAATAACGGGTATTCAGTTTATTGAAACAACAGAATTAAGACAACCTATGCGGATTATTTCTTAAACTTCTGATTTATAACTACCCCCTCAGTATCCAGCCTTAAAAAAGCTACAAATGCTAAGAGGCTTTTTATTACAACACATCAAACTTAGAAATCGCTCCTACTTTTTCAAAAAGTTCCGTCAATGACATGGACACGTGACGAACATCTTGCCAATCTTTGAGAATGACTCCGAGGGTATCTTCCACAACTTGTTTATCCAAATGGTCGAAATGGAGGGCGGCGAGGGCTTGCGCCCAATCGAGGGTTTCGGCAACGCCCGGAGTTTTATCCAATTTCATTTGGCGGATTTCGTGCATAAAAGCGCATATTTGACGACCAAGCCGCTCGTCAATTTGGGGCACTTTGGATTTAACAATTGTCAATTCTTTTTCAAAATCGGGATAACCGATGTACAAATACAAGCAGCGGCGGCGCAATGCCTCCGAAAGTTCCCGCATCCGATTGCCCGTGACGACTACGTAAGGGATGTGCGTTGCCTTAATTGTGCCGATTTCTGGTATGGTAATTTGCCAATCGGAGAGAATTTCTAATAAAAAACTTTCAAATTCTTCATCCGAGCGGTCTATTTCATCAATCAATAAAACGGGCGATTGCGTATGCGTAATAGCTTGCAATAAGGGGCGTTTCATTAAAAACTTATCGCTGAATATCGTTTCTTCAATTTGAGCCTTGGATACTGAGGGGTCTCTTTCTTCTATTTTAAGATGTAAAAGTTGTTGCTGATAATTCCATTCATAAAGGGCATGAGTGGCATCAAGACCCTCGTAACATTGTAGGCGAATGAGGTCGGTATTCAAAGCCTTTGCCATCACTTTAGCAATTTCAGTTTTACCAACTCCCGCAGGCCCTTCTATGAGCAAAGGTTTCTGCAATTTCATCGCTAAAAAAATGGACATCACGATGGATGGCTCACTGATATAGCCTTGCTCGGCAAGGAGTTCTTGGATATGGTCGAGTTCTTGATTGTGCATTGTCTTTTAAATATTAAAATGCTATTTTAGCATATATTTTTCAAATGATTGGTATATTCCCGTTAAAATCTTTTAAAATGAAAACTCTTGTAATTCTTTGGTTGCTTTTTTATATATCGCATAGCTTTTTTGCAGCTACGGGTGTTAAAAATTACTTCGCTAAAACGATTGGAAACGCCTTTAAATATTACCGATTTGCTTACTCTTTGCTATCGTTGATTTTGTTGGTTTTAATAATTGGTCAGTTATTTCTATCGGAGTCGGATGTTATTTTTAAGGGCAATTCAGTAACTCTGTTTGTGGGAATTACCTTATTGTTAGTGGGATTGTACATCATGTATTCGGTTTTTTTAAGGATAGATTTTTTCTCATTTATAGGCATGAGTGCACGAGATGAGTCTCCAACGGGCTTAATTACTGAGGGGTGGTATAAAGTGATACGGCATCCGCTTTATTGGGGCACTTTTTTGTTTTTAATGGGTATTTTCTTTTTAAAACCGACTTTTATGGTATTTATTTCCGTTGTTTTATCGGTAATTTATATCATTATTGGAATTGAATTTGAGGAGAAAAAGCTGCGCGAATCACTCGGCAAGGTTTATACAGACTATTCTTTTAATAAAAAGAAATTCATCCCGTTTGTTTATTAGATATGATTGATGGGTGATGAGCGATAGGCAATGAGTGACGGGTGATGATGTAAGACAGTTTACAAAATAGTCCGATTATCTATCACCCGCTACCCATCACTTATCACTTATCAATCATCACCCATCAATCATACATACACCCTAAAAGTGCTCTTTTACAGTACACTTTGGCTATATGTCCTCTATAATCTTCATTGGCGTAGTGGTCACTCATTACCATTTCGGCACCTTCAAGGGCTAATACTGCCGCCGTTTCGCACAATTCAGTCGTGAATTCTTGACCAATTAAAGCGGCTTCGACTGCGGTGGCTGAGTAGGCATGGTCAGAAACGCCATTAAATGCCACTTTTGCGCTTGTGATTGTATTGCCCTCGAATACCAACTGAGCAGCGCAGCCCACTATGGCGAAACGGCTCGCAGGTTGCATAAATTTTTGATAACTGGAGCGCACATTTGCACTGTTAGGCTCTGGTACATGGATTTCAGTGATGATTTCTCCTTCTTGAAGCTCTGTGTAAAAAAAGCCTTTGAAGAACTCTGAAGCGGGTATTTTGCGCTCGCCATACGCCCCTTGCACTTTGATGGTCGCCTCGGCAGCGATGAGCACTGCGGGCCAATCAGAGGCGGGGTCAGCGTGGGCAATCGAGCCACCAATAGACCCTTTATTGCGCACTTGCACGTCTCCGATGAGTTCGGCAGCTTGCGCTAAAAGGGGGAGTTTTTGAGTGATTGTTTTATGTGAGGCGATGGTTCCGTGAGTGGTATTCGCACCGATAGCTATGTATTTGCCACGGTCACGAATGAAATTTAACTCCGAAATACGCGCAATATCTATCAAGGTGCTCGGTGCGCTCATGCGCAATTTCATCGCAGGAATAAGGCTGTGACCGCCCGCTAATATCTTAGCGGAGGGGTCATCCTTGAGCAATTGAATTGCTTCTTCCACGGACGAGGCACGTTTATAATCAACTGATGATGGTATCATTTTAATTAAAAATTAATAATTGAAAATGTAAATTTTTGCACCGTAAAATGAAGTTTTTTAATAAAAAATGCAAAAAGTTCATAAAATACTGAGGGGTATCAACTTTTACATTTTATATTTAAAATTTTACATTTTGCGGTTTTTAAGCTGAACAACCTTCCGCTTGTATAGCCTGCCAAACACGTTGCGAGGTCAAAGGCATTTCAAGGTCTTTGATGCCCCACGGAGTCAACGCATCCATAACGGCATTTACAACAGCTGGTGTAGAGCCGATACAACCCGCTTCGCCTGCTCCTTTTACCCCAAGTGGGTTATGCGGGCAAGGTGTGGTGGTACGGTCTATTTCAAACATAGGCAAATCATCCGCGCGTGGCATACAATAATCCATGTACGACGCATTTGTTAATTGACCTTCATCGTCATATTGTACGCCTTCAAGCATGGCTTGACCGATGCCTTGTGCCAAACCACCGTGAATTTGACCATCTACAATCATTGGATTGATGACATTTCCTACATCATCGACGGCTATAAAGCGCAATAATTTCACTTTGCCCGTTTCAGCATCCACTTCGACAACGGCAATATGACAACCAAAAGGATACGTAAAATTAGTTGGATCATAAAAACTGGAGAAATCAAGCCCCGGCTCT
>JANMYC010000518.1:0-2710 GCA_031381715.1 Saprospiraceae bacterium | reverse complement strand
AATGATAAATTCAATACTATACAAAGAGCTTCAGATGGGCGTTATTATGCCTGTAATACGGGTAGAGTTTTTAAATCAACGGCATTTGGTGAGCCAGGCTCTTGGGTTAGTATTTCACAAACTGAGAATAATTTTCCTACTGGTTGGGCTAAAACTGAAATTGCAGTTGCTCCATCTAATCCTGATGTTGTGTACGCTGTAGGAAGTATTAGTAACAGAGGTTCAGCAATTTATCGGACTTCAAATGGTGGAACTACATGGCAAGCAGGTACAAAACCGTCATGGAAAGATGGCTGTGGTGCTACTGCCAGTGATGCAGATTTTACGAGAGGACAAGCATGGTATGATTTAAGCCTTGTTGTTCAACCAGATGACCCCAACACAGTATACGTGGGTGGAGTTGATTTTCATAAAAGCCCCAATGGCGGACAATCATGGACTCAAATGACCATGTGGACGGGCAATTGTGGTTCAATTCAATATGCCCATGCTGACCAGCACGGTGCTTATTTTGAGCCTAATAATCCAAAGGTATTATATATTGCAACCGATGGGGGCGTTTTTAGAATAGATAATCCTGCTGAAAGTTTTCAAGTAAAAGAAAAAACGGATGGTTTTATCACCACTCAATTTTATGCTTGTGCGATTCATCCTGATTCGGGTGTAAATCAACTCATGGCTGGTGCTCAGGACAATGGAACATTGATAGTCCGTTCGCCCGGAGTCGGTACCGTTAATGGTCGTTCAATAGGAGGTGATGGATTTATGTGTTTTATTGATAAAAATGAACCTGAAATTCAAATTGGTTCAATATATAACGGTGATTGGCGGCTTTCTAATAATGGTGGTCAAAGTTTTTCGGGTGGTGCAAAATCCAGCGGCGGCTTTTTTAACCCAGCTGATTACGATTCAAAAACCAATATTTTATACGCTCAAACCAATAATGGTGAGCTTTGGCGATGGAAAGTGAATAGAGATTTGGGAGAAGTGGTTTCAATAGAAGGCACGACAGTAACCGATATTTCTCATATTACAGTTGATGAAAATAAGGATAATAGAATCTATATCGGCACTCAAAAAGGTAGAGTTTTGCGTTTGGATAATGCACAAAGCGGGTCAAGTTTGGCAGATGTCACTCTTGTTGCGACTTTTACGGGCTTCATTTCAAGTGTTTCAGTTGAAAAAGGTGATACCAATCATATTGTGGTGACTCAATCCAGTTACGGCGTTCCGAGTGTGATGGAGACAAAAGACGGTGGCAAAACTTGGACAAATGTAGAGGGTAATTTACCTGATATGCCCGTGCGTTGGGCGGTTTTTGACCCCACGGATGGCACTCGAATGATGCTCGCTACTGAGGGGGGGGTGTGGTCAACCAACCAATTAAATGGTACTTCAACCGTTTGGTATCCGCCTTTTCCCGGGCGCGGTACGCCATTGGTGCGTACAGATATGGTTCGTGTGCGTAATTCCGATAAAACAGTTTTAGCTGCAACTTATGGACGGGGTATGTGGACTTCCACTTCACTTGGCACGCCTCAAGCCATTATTGATTACAGTGGCGTTTCATATGTAACTGCTCCAACATTTTTCAGGGGTGAATCATCCAATGCAGCGGATAGCTTTTTGTGGACATTTGGAGATGGTGGTACGGATACAGTTGAAAATACCAACCATGTTTACAACCAAATCGGAACGTATAATATTTCATTGAAGATAAATGGCGATGATAAAGTTATATCAAAAACGACTTTGAAGGTTTTACCTTCTCTTGCTACGCCCTACAAAGCTAAAGCAACGGGTTATTTAGGTAATTTTGAAACCACAGATGAGCATTTCGGTACGTATAGTGCTACAGGGTCAAAATTTGAAAAAGGCAAATCGGTGATTATTGGTAAATCAGGAACAAATAGTGGTGTAAATGCCTATGTTTTAGGCTTGAAAGAACAGACTTACCAAAAAAATACCAATGCTAATTTATATTTGCCCATGTTTGATTTATCCCAAAGAGGGATTTATCAATTCAGTTTTTGGGCAATGTATGATATTCAAAAGGGTTATGATGGCATGCAAGTAGAATATTCCTTGAACAAAGGTCTTTCTTGGCAGACTTTAGGTTCTTCGGATGATTTGGATTGGTACGACTATAAAAATACTACGGTTGTAGGTGGTGCATACCCAATTGGCACATCTTATTTTTCAGGTCAATTAGATGATTGGAAACGTTTTAAAGTCAATATCAGTTCATTGGCTGGAAACACCAATGTGGCATTCCGTTTTGTATTTAAATCCGATGGAGACTTAGCAAATGGGGCAGGAGTTGCCATAGATGATGTTGAAATTTCGAAATATGATGGTGAGTTAAAAACAGCAATAATCAACCAATCAGGTGCTTTTGCCAATACCCAAACTTCAATTAATACCAAATTTCAAACGCAACCCGAGTATTTTGCTAAAACATTTGACTTAGAAATGTCGGATAATGGGCGTACTTATAAAAAAGTGGCAACATTTAAAGCAAAAGGCATTTCGTCGGAGGAGTTGAGTGAATACACCTATAAAGTGGACGGAACGCCATTCGATATTTACTATTTTAGAGTAAAAGCTTATAATGAAGATGTACCCTCCAAATATAAACTGGAGTTTTACAGTGATCCATTTGTAGTGAGACGTTTTAAGGATGCTACAATCGCAGTGAATAAAGTATTCC
>JANMYC010000514.1:0-3374 GCA_031381715.1 Saprospiraceae bacterium | reverse complement strand
CATTTTAATAAGTAAAGTAGCAAGTTTTTTTTATTTTACGTATTAATGATGTCTGGTTTTAGTTTTTAAATGGTGTTAACCGAGTCAATTAGGGTTTGTTTTTTGTTTTTAAAAATCTTTTCATTTGGTTTTTTGGAACTTTTACATCATAAACAATTGATTATCAATACTATAATTTCAGACTCCTAATAGCAGAGGCCGTAAAAGGTGATACAAAATAGAATCATATTATAATTTAAAAAGTACAAAATATAAGTGAATTGATTAAATATGGGGGTGAATGGGCTAAATGTAGGAGCGAATTGATTACAGGTTCAAAATACTGAGGGGGGTAAAATGATTTCGGATGTCTGCAATGTTTCGAAACCCGAAATCGAATTATCCCGTTTCAATCCAACTCAAAAAAGGAGGTACTTTTAAGCGCGGCACAAGGGCTTGTTCGGGTGTAGGAACCGTCAAATGCACAATGACTCTTTGATTGTAATAGGCTTCAATCTCTTTAATCGCTTGCCTATTGATTATCACTTGCCGGTTAATGCGATAAAATTGTTGGGGTGAAACAGCATTTTCAATGTCATCCAATGTTTTTAAAACAGGATATTTTTCACCTTTAAAATTGTATAAATAAACGACTTCATTTTCTAAATACACAAAAGCAATATCGGCGACTAAAACGGGATATATCTTTTCACGCAAGCGAATGAGAAAGCTGGTTTTAAATGCCTTTTCCTTGGTTATTACTTCTTTTAGGTTTAAATTTTTAAAGGTATGGCTTACAAAACTATCTTTTAGGGTTTCTACTTTAAGAATAGCTTTGTGAATATCCTTTTCATCAAATGGCTTTAAAAGGTACTCAATTCCTTGATTTTTAAAGGCTTTTAAGGCAAGGTGATTATAAGCCGTACAAAAAATAACGGGCAGATTGACTGTAATTTTATCAAAAATCTCGAAACATTGTCCATCCGATAACTGAATATCCATAAATATAATATCTATATAGTGTTGTTGTATCTTTAAATAACTGACCGTCGCTTCAATGCTATCGCAAATACCTATAACGGTATAATTTGGGTATAATTCAATCATTTCTTTCAACAATACTGCTGTTTTATGCTCGTCTTCTACGATTAAGATTCTCATTTTAAAAACAATTTGTTCTTTGATAATTTTTGTGGTCAAAATACTGAGGGGGTAAATTTGCACTCAGCATTTGGCTATCAGCAATGAGCTTTTAGCCACTTATACATCGTTATAATCTCAAAAGGTTGATTTTTTGATAGCTCAAAGCGAATAACTCCGTTCTTATTTCTCCTTGGCGTTTGGCTTTATCATACCCCAAACGGGTCGCATAAACACCCCAGCTTTGGCATACATGTACCCAAAGCCGTCTCCTACAAAAACCCGATTGCGCAAGTCAACATTCGATGTAATGATGGCTTCTTTAATGTTTCGGTTATACCCTACTTCTCCATGAATCCAGAATAATTTATTCACTGCTTTTTCTACATCCAAGTAATAGCGCAAATTCTGACTCTTAAATTCTAAAGCATCGTCAGTGCTTTGTAAAACGGGAATTTCGGTATCCATAAAGGGCGTTCGGGTGCCAATTCTTGCACCCAATAAAACAGAATTTTGGGGTGATATAACATAACGCAGCTGTCCTGAAATGGGCGCAATCAACTCTAAATTCAGGTGACTACCCAATCTTGTAAAATAAGCCACTAATGGTAAAATCGGATGCTTGACGTTTTTACCAACTATCCCTATTGCCCCTATTAAAAACATTGCATCTGGTGTCATTTTCAAAGGTATCGTAGCACTGAAAATGCCTTTTTGACTTTGCTTTTCAAGACTGCCAATGCTTTTTCCTGAAATACTATACGCTGCGGAAAGTGTTAATTTCTTATGCCACTTTTTGAACAATATTTGTTGTGAAATATTTAAAGATGTATTTGCACTTGTCCCAGTTCCTTCTACATCATCAATGAGAACTTTATCACTGAACGTTGTTGTTCCAATATTGTCTTTAAAAATATTAAATCCAAAATTGACTTTAGCCGAAAATCCTTTTGTCTTTTTAATAATGGGTAAAGAACCATAAATGCTGTATACTTGGCTATTGTCCATTGGCAAGGTCAATTCTTTATTGGCAAAGGTTCGGTATTTTTTTTCGTGTGGGAACGCATTTTCAACGCTCATACCCAATAAAACAGGCATGGCAGCGAAGACTTGAACAGGTAATTTTTTAGGAATAATGCTGTCGCTTACCGCATCTTGAGCAGTCAAATTTAGAGTAAGAGCACAAGCAATAGCTGTCAAAAAATACTGAGGGGTATTCATAATGTTAAATTTTAAAAGGGTTTTTATGTAGTTTTATATCAGATATCAGCCTTCCAACAAAAAAGCAAATTCTTATGTGTTTGTTATGGAAAGCTGATAGCTCAATGCTGACTGCTAAATTCTATTTACAATTAATTTTAGGTACTTCAGCACCACCAATCCAACCTGTTGGCGAGCCATTGGGCGTTACCCGTCCGTCCGCAAATTTGTCTTCATATCCTGCTTTTACCGATAAAGTATAAGTTACATTGACCCATAATTGGTTGTTAATCGTTTTAGTGCCTAATACTTTGAGCGTTTCCCCTTGAAAATATTTGCCCTCCACTTTACCGTCCGCACCAGGCTGCGAGTATAAGTTCAAGACTTTATTGGTTTGCCAACAATATTCGTCCGATTTAATTTTACTATATTGCGCTTCTAAAATGAGCGTTTTGGCAGTTTCACCCCTATTAATGGTAATTTCCGTAATTTTAGTCGTGGAAGGAATTTTTGTTTTGTCAATTCTATTTGTGAAATTAGCCACATCTAAGCGATAAGAAAGATTGTTGGCAGTCGCATGGGTTCTCCCTTCTATTTCCGAACCGTGAACGGATATATCTGGAAAAACATTGAGTAAATCTTGATACGTATCGCCTATTTTTATGCCCTTTATGGTTTTGGCTTTAGGCGTTTTTACAGTAATATCGCCTACCAAAAGTTTGTCTTTGGGGTCAGGCACAAAATAACCCGCAGGATTATTCTCGAAATCTTTGATTTCATACACGTCAAAAGTGCCATCGGCAATTTTCATTTTTGTTTTTTTAATGTAGTCAGTATGGTTAGCAATCAAATCACCAATCTGAATACCTCTGAATGCAATAGGGCTAATTAATAATTGGGTTCTTGAAGGCTCAATACTGATAATTTCGGTGACTTTCAATTGTTTGGCATCGCCCAGAACGGACGGGACGCCTTTGAAACTCACTTTATCACCTACCTCACAGGGTTTGTAATTTTCATGCCCACCCATATTAACAATGGACACCAAAGCAGCA
>JANMYC010000479.1:0-5240 GCA_031381715.1 Saprospiraceae bacterium | reverse complement strand
TCAAAATAATGACTTTTTTATCTATTCGGGCTTTCTCAAGTTTATCCATTTTACTCAAGAAGTTTTTATCGAACGTATTGTGCATTTTAGAGACATCATAGATTCGGCTAAGTTTATCTTGCAGCTTTTTAACGGCTTTATCGTTAGTACCCAACATTCTTAGCGCTTCTGTCAATATATCCTCCTCTTTTGCGCTAAATATAAGGAGTGATTTAAGGTTATCGTATTTCTTCTCAGCAACAAGGGCATAACGATAGCGTTCGTCATAATCCAACTCAAAACCTGCTGACTTGAAGGCTTCAAAATCACGTTTTATTTGCGATTCGTTGACATCGTGCCTTTCAGCTAATCGTTTGATGGTATAAGTGTAAGGACTGCTAACTATTGAAAATAAAATATGGAGTGCTCGGACTCGACCTGTATATTCTTTTTCGGATGCCATAAATCGTTTATTTTAAATGTTTATATTGTTTATTAAGAGCTTGTCAGTAGTCAAAACGAGTATGGCTCAACAAGAGTTCAATCTGTTGAAAGTCCCATTTACGTCGCCGCAAATTTTCTAAAAGCTGAAGTATAAGTAGAGTTGTTTTTTGTTCTATCATCAGGGTAACTTCGTTTTGGCTCGTCGTGAAAAGTGAATTTTTAGTGAGTTTTATGAAAAATATGGTGTAAACATCTTAGTATGGATAAATATATCAATTTTACTATATTGATAAGGCATTCATATTCATTTTTTACACCATCCCTCATTATTCTTCGGCAGCATCGTTTGTTTTCTCTTCCGAAGTGTCAATAGTGTTATGGGCATTCTTAATTTGATTCATAAAATTGGCGGGCGATACCACTTTTTCATTCGTTTTTTTCTCGAATGCTTTCCGAGCCGTTCCTGCTGCATTACCGCCTTTAAGTGCGGATTCTTTGTTTTCCTCAAATCCCAAAGCATCGTCTTTTACAGCGTACATTCGGGTGGACTCCTCCCCTAGCATTGTAAAAATCAACTCAAGGTTGGTCATGTGGTCTCTTAAGTTTTGAGTTTCTAAGCCTTTCAAATTTTTATGTTCATTAGGCGTTACACCAAAAGTTGCTTTAGCAATTTCTGCCGTCAAAATAGAGTACTCCTGCCCTTCTTGCACTCCCCTCTTTTTCCATTCTTCAGTCAGTTGTTTCCGAATATCAATACTTTTGATGCGCGAATCAATCCACTCATCAGAATATCCCTTTAGTCGATAAAGTTCCTTTATCCTTTCTATGCCCAACTCTGGGTTTTCAATTTCCTCTATCCGTTCTTTAGAGACTTGCGCCATCCATTGTTTTAAGGGTTCGGCTTTCGGCGAAGGAACAGACATTACTATTCGGAGTACCCCCTCAGTGTTGGCACAGTCAGTTAAGCGATTGCGCCCATCTTGGGCAATCATTTTCAACTGTATCCAAAATGGATACGTTTGGCTATCATCGGTTATTCCTTTTTTGACTTTGTTCCAGTACTGTCGTGGCAACGGGCTATCTGTCAAAACTTCAATGACATCTACAATAGAAAATAGCCATTCTTCATTGTGCCATATTCTACGAATTTTCCTTTCTTGAAAAAGGACTATTTCATTATTTGAATCCATTTTTGTATTAAATTTAGTTTTTCACATTTTACACGTTTAAAACGTGTGAAATATAAATAATAATAAAAATATAAAAAAGGTATTTTACGTTTAAAAATATCTAAAATAAAAAATAAACAACTTTGGGCATTTAGATAAAATATCATAGAACAGTTCGGGCAAAAGTTAATGAACAAACTGTATTGCAAATTTGGGATTTAAAAGAAGTAATACACAAGCCTTGTATATTTTGGTTATTGGGGATAAAATTCCTCACAGTGAAAAAAAAGGGCGATTTATAGCGCTTGAAAAGTAAAACTCAAGTGCAAACGCAGAAAAAGTCGATTTTACCACGTTTAAAACGTATAAAACGTGGTGATTCCTGAAATTTGTATTGCTCTCACGGGGAGTGGCTATCTACACCTTTAGTCATCATTGGAGGTTTGAGGTCAATGCTCAAATATAATTTTTCACGTTTAAAAAGTAAAAAAGGTAAGAAATAATTTTAACCTTTTTTACTTCCAAAATCCGCAATAATTATCTCTAACAAATCCGCCGGGGATATATCCCTCATGGCAGATTCTACCCGCAAAAACCTGATAGATTCTTTCGTTAAAGAGGTCGTATATTTTATGCGTCCTACACTGGATTCCTTCTTAGGTCGCCCACTATTCTTCTTTTGGGGAACCTCGATAGGTGCTGAAAATGTTGTATATGAAAGCGAGTTAGAGCCCCCTGCAAGCTTACTGGTCATATCGTCTGGAATTTCAATTACCTTTTTTGCCATTTTTATTTTATTTAAAACTTTGAACGATAAATTTAAATTTTCACTTATTTCTCAAATTTGAGCATAATTTCGTTTGCTAAGGCTCTATAGTCCGCCGCTCCTTTACTGCTTGGTGCATATTCAAAAATACTTTGCCCCGTAGTGGTACTTTCAGCAATGGCCACATTTTGTCGGATTATATTTTTGAAGAGCTTATCGCCTACCATCGTTTTCAATTTCTCTAAAATGGTTCTATCCAAGATTTGTCGTTGGTCAAATTGAGTGACGAACGCGCCATCAATCTCTAAACCAATCCGGTCGATGGCTTCTACCAAAACACTGTAACCCGTCAAAGCCAAATATTCGGATTGAATGGGCACGAATATCATGTCAGCGCTTGTGTACGCCATCTGAGCTAAAACACCGAGACTTGGTGGGCAATCAATCAAGACATAATCATACTGAGGGGGTAACGTTTTTAAAAGAGTATTGAGTTTCTCCTCTCTTTTATACTCGCTTACAAATTCTGTTTCGGCTTTTATAAGCTCTAAAGCACTGGGTACGACGTGTAAAAATTCGTTGCGTTGAACAATTGGCAACGGATAGTCACCCCGTAGCGCACCATAAATATTGCGGTCTTCTTTAACACCAAGACTTCGAGAGAGATTGAACTGTGGATCCAAGTCGATTAATAATACTCGCTTTTTAGCTTCCGCTAAAGCCGCCCCAATATTGACGGTTGATGTCGTTTTGCCAACGCCTCCTTTAAAATTAGAAATTGCGACGACCTTAAAACTTGCCATTTTTAAATTTTTATCCGCTAATGAAGAAATAAATGATAGGTTACAAAGGTATAGAATATAGTGAAAGTATAAAATATTTTACACGTTAAATACAATTAAATATTATTTTACGTATAAAACGTATTAAATATCATAAATTGAGCTAAATCATATACATAAATGGCAATTAATGCCATATTATTAAAATAATACTGAGGGGGTGTACTGAATTTGTTTAGAATAAAATTGACTTGATGAGCCCAGATGGGAAAATAGGGGAGAAGTATATTTGAGGGCGGGGATAAAATGACCACTAAAGTTATAATGAACTACGTGCCGAGGACTCGAGTGTGGTTCATTTACCATTTACACGTAATAGAGAAATATTAATTATACACACCGTTAAGCAAAAAGGAAAGTAAAATTAACTATAACAAGATTGATTTTTTGTTATAGTTCGCCTTATTTAAATACAAAATCAATACTATTTTCTTTAAAAATCCCAATTTAAAAGTTTGAATCAAATGATTTGTGATTTTCATTTATTTGAATACTATTTGAAGGCTCCATAACTTGTTGATTATCAATTACTTAAAGAGCATTAAAGCGACAAAAACTCGGTTATTTGCGACAAAAACTCGGTATTTGATCATTATTCCATTTCAATAAAGCGACAAAAACTCGGTATTAGTTGGTTTTTATACGACAAAAACTCGGTTAAAAAATGACACTGCACCTACGAATGTCGCTTTTTAAAAAGATATTTGCCATCTAATTCATATTTAAATGAAAAAAACGGATATAACATTATGGCAAGATAACCTTTTGACGATTGCAAGATACGATATGACTCCGTTAGAGAAGAATATTCTTTACATGGTCATGTCGCAGATAAAAAAAGACGATCAAATAGGTAGTAACTATTTTGTTTCAGCACGTGAATTAATGGATAGGACAGGGGAGGAGATAGATTTTTCTTTATTTCGTAAAGCGACAAAATCATTAGTGAGTAGGGCGTTCGAGACGACACTCCCAAACGGAGATTTATTGCAAGCCTCTTTCGTCTCGGCTGCTCGATACCACAAAGGCAAAGGAATCATAGAAATTGAAATTTCGAGGTTCGTTTTGCCATTTTACCTCGAATTAAAAGAAAAATTCACTACTTTTCAGCTAAATGCGGCTTTAAATCTCAATAGTAAGTATGCAAAAAGGCTTTATGAAATATTATCGATGTACAAAGCAATGCCGGATAAATCATTCACTGCCAAGATTCTTGAACTAAAAAAGACGCTTTTAGTGATAAATAAAGATGGAAAAGATGACTATCCTAATTTTGCTGATTTTGCCAAAAGAGTACTTAAACCTGCCGAAAAAGAGATAAATGAGAGTACAGATATACGATTTACGTATGACATTATCTTAGGAACGTCTAACGGGAAGGGACGCAAGCCCGTTGCAGCTATAAAGTTTCATGTAGAACCGGTTGTTACAACCAAGATGCCCAGTGATGAACAATATACAACACTTGTTTTACGACTAATAAACGAGTTTGGGTTAAATAAAAAGCAAGCTGAGCGCATTGTATCAGAAAACGATAGGAAGGATATCCTAAAAAAACTATACGAAATATCCCTTTCCAAGAACACGATTCGCAATATAGGTGGCTACACTGTGAAAATATTTAACCTCGTATAAAACACCGAGTTTTTGTCGCATAATAGAATTTCGATTGTTCCTGCATTTAGTATTTTGCCAGATTATATTGTCCTAAAATATAAGATTGAAAGTTGCCTACAGCAATTGGTTTCAAAGTAAAAGCTAATTTTTAAAAGCATGTTGAAAACTGTTTTAACAGTATCGGTCAGTTAGTCAAATAAATCAAAAGGTATAATAATGTTAAAATAGACGTCCGTTTAAATTAACAAAATAAGAAAGGAAAAAGAATTAAATAGGCCTGTTATTAAGACCCTAAAGTTTCGATTTATGAAGCTATTTATAAAATTCTAAATACTTCATGTGAATAAAAAAGATTTCGTACTGGGTTTAGTTGTAAAATCTATGAGCGATTTAAAAGGCAGCCAAGCAGCCGGGGAATCACGG
>JANMYC010000583.1:0-2540 GCA_031381715.1 Saprospiraceae bacterium | reverse complement strand
ATATTCTTTTGCACTTTCACCACTATTCACAAATTGCTGAATTTCCTCTTCATGCATGATTTCCAAAAGACTTCTGCCATCGTATGTATCGGTGGTGAAACCAACGACTTTGAGTTCGGTTCTTCTATTTTGTAGGTGTTGTTCATCCGTACATTGGACGCCATTTTTACAATTATTGGTCAATTTGGTTTCACCGTAGCCTTTCGCTTTTAATTTTTCTTTACTTACGGAACTCGCCAATGTGATATAATCCACCGCTGACTGCGCGCGGGCTTGCGAAAGCGTCAAATTATAATCATCAGTTCCCCTTGCATCGGTGTGAGAACCCAATTCAACGATAAGTCCGGGATTTGTTTTTAAAAGACCAACCACTTTATCCAATTCCTTTTTGGATTGTTCAGTGATAATGGCGCTGTTATAATCGTAATAGATATTTTTAATGACGATGCTTTTATCCAAATCAATTTTATCCAATTCAACATTGGCGATTAAAGTTCCGAGCATATTATCTTCCGCCGATGTCAAATTACTGACCACTCCTGGGTTAACCGTGCCGAATCCATCCATGCACAAATAACAACCATTGATGTTGACATTGGCGTGGAGCCTTTTATTGTAAAAGCCTTTTTTACGCACTAAAATAGTGTATTCATTTCCCTGTTTTAAAGTAATGCTAAAAACGGGGCTTTTAGAGGAATCTATCACAAGTTCCTCTTTTTTAAGGGTATTATTGTATATTTCGATTCGTGAACCGTTTACAGCATCCACGGAAATGTCTTCTGATGCTCTTTTTTCAGCAAGTGTAACCTCGAGCAGATAACCGGGTTGCCGCTCCATTTCTAATTTTACGAGGATTCGTTCACCCGCTGAGATTCCTCGGGCGGATAATTTTTCACGTTTATTGGCGAAGACTTTTTTAGAATAATCAATAAAATAATCTTTACCAGCGGGTACTTCCATGGTGAAATGACCATCAATATCGGATATAGTTTCGCCAATCAGCACTTCCGATTCATCCAAAACGGCTATTTTAACTTCATTTAAAAATCCCCGATTGTACTTTTCATAGACATATCCATCCAATAAAACTTTTTGAGCATGGGCTTCAATGATGAGAGCGAATGTGAAAAGAATTAAAAATAGAAACTTTCAAATTAGGTAATTAGATTTAGTAACTGTGAAATATAAAATGTGTACTTTTAATGTACATTTAGACTGTAAAAATAACAAAGGAAACGCAATTAGTTTTTTTAAATGATAAAAATTCATTTTTAAAAAATATAAATTCGTATTTCTAAAATCCCTCTACTGCTTAAAATAAGCGATTTTTAATTTTCAATTTCAAATGTTCCTCTATATTTGTACCCCTTTTTAAAGTAAAACGGAACTCCAGTTCCGAAATAAAATTATTGAGTTTTATCGTTTAAAAAATGATTGAGGAACTGGAGTTCCGCTCTACAATAAATATATTATGAATCAAAAACATCTTCAGATTATTGCCGGTACGCTCGGTATTCGCCCCAAACAGATTGAAAATACAGTGGAACTATTGAGTGAAGGAGCGACTATTCCCTTTATTTCACGCTATCGCAAGGAAGTAACAGGCTCGCTCGATGAGGTGCAAGTGGCTGATATTCAAACCCAATACAATAAACTCAATGAATTAGAAAAAAGACGGGAAGCAATTTTGAAAAGCGTAGATGAGCAAGGTAAATTGACGGACGAATTGCGCTCAAGAATCAATGCCACGTATAATATGACTGAATTGGAGGATATTTATCTGCCTTATAAGCAAAAGCGCAAAACTCGTGCTTCTATGGCAAGGGAAAAAGGTTTAGAGCCTTTGGCAAATGAATTATGGGCTCAGAAATCCAATAATATTGAAAAATTGGCTGCCGCTTTTTTGAATGAACAAGTCGCAACGATTGAAGATGCTTTGGCTGGTGCACGCGATATTATGGCTGAAAAAATTAGCGAAGACATGAACGCCCGTAACCTTGTAAGGAACCTTTTTGAGAGAGAAGGCGTTGTGAAAACCAAGCTTGTCAAGGGAAAAGAGACAGAAGGCGCAAAATACAAGGATTATTTTGATTTCAGCGAACCCCTCAGTAAAAGCCCGTCTCACCGCATTTTGGCGATGCGTAGGGGAGAAGATGAAGGTTTTTTACGGTTTGCCATTTCGCCAAATGATGAACCTTATGTTTTAGAAAAATTAGAAGATGAATTTGTCATTGTCGATAACGAATCAAGTGATGAAGTGGTCAAAGCTGTCCACGATGCCTACGAGCGTTTATTGGCTCCAAGTATTGAAACTGAATTTAGGAATATTTCAAAGGAAAAAGCGGATGCCGAGGCGATTCAAGTTTTTATTCAAAATTTAAGGCAATTATTACTTTCTGCTCCTTTGGGTCAAAGGCGGGTTTTGGGCATTGACCCGGGGTTCAGAACGGGCTGTAAAATTGTTTGTTTGGATGAAAGTGGAACGCTTCTTTTTAATACAACTATTTATCCGCACCCACCTCAAAATAATGAGCGAGAAG
>JANMYC010000414.1:0-2466 GCA_031381715.1 Saprospiraceae bacterium | reverse complement strand
GCCGTTGTCCTCCGCGAAGCCTTGCAAGATGTGAACGCCAAACAGTCTTTGAAAATAGACCCCTCAGTATCAGCGCGTGAAAAACAGTTGCGCGAGCGTATTGCCTACTATCAAAAACAGCGTTTTGATGCGAATGATTCTTTGAAAGGCATTTGGCAGGATTCCATTCAGCGCACAAAAGGCGAATTAGAGGTTTTAATTAAAAACTTAGAGCGCACCGAACCCGACTATTTTAACCAAAAATATGCTCCCATTCGCTCCTTGCCAATCGCAGAAATTCAAAAGAATTTACCTGCCGAAATGCTGTTTTTAGAGTATTTTATGGGTGAAAACAAGTTGTTTTTATTCGCCGTTTCAAAAGATAGAGTGGAGGTGTACTCGTCAGTGTTTGAGGCAAATTTTAAAGATTCTATCAATGTTTTTTTACAAAGTATTAAAAATATATCGCCCGATAATCTTTCACTCAATCGCTGCGCCACCACAGGTTACACATTATATAATTGGCTTCTAAAAAAGCCTTTGGCGGATTTTAACGCTGACGGACATATCACTCGCCTGCGCATAGTACCCGATGGTATTTTGAATTATATTCCTTTTGATGCTTTAATCGAGCAACCTACTACGGATATGAAACGACAAGATGTGGCTTTTGTGGTTAAAAAATACGCCGTGAGTTATGTCTTTTCCAATCAACTTTTAAATGAAAATAAGCCCACAAAATGGTCGTTTTTTAATAAAAATTCCTTTGGTGGATTTGGTATTGGCTACAAAAACACCCCCCTCAGTACATTGCCTTTTGCGGAGACGGAAGTAAATCAATTGCAATTTAAAATGGGTGGCGACGCTTTTACGCAATCCAATGGAACAGCTTTACGATCTACTTTTTTAAATAAAGCCCCCAATTATAGCATTTTACACCTTTCCATGCACGGTACAGTCGATGACAAAGAACCCTTAAAATCTGCTTTACAATTTGTGAATGAAAAAGATAGTCTCGATCCTTTGGCGGTGATGGATGTGAATAATTTACAACTGACTCATAATGATTTGACGGTTTTGAGTGCCTGCAATACAGGGACGGGGACGCTGCAAAGAGGGGAGGGGATTATGAGCCTTTCGAGGGCTTTTGCGCAAGCGGGTTGCCGCTCATTGGTGATGAGCCTTTGGACGTTGCAAGATGCTTACACCACCGAAATCGTGACCAGTTTCTATGATAATTTGAATAAAAAACAACCCAAAGATATCGCCTTAGCCGAAGCCAAACGCCAATTTTTGATGGCTGACCAATCCGAGCGGCGTGCACCCAATTATTGGGCAGCGCTGGTAGTGATTGGTTCCGTTGAAAGTATTGATACGGCGCATTTTAGTTGGAAAATTGTATTAGGAGGTTTGCTTATTCTCATTTTGGGTTTAGGGTTTTGGTATAGGCTCAAAAATCAACGTTGAGTGTAATAGTCAATACTCAATCTTATCGTGGTTATAAAGGCAAAAATATTTGATAAAAATAGTTGAATATCGAGACTGATTATCAAATAAAAATTTTGATAAATCCAAATAAACATTAACTTTGTTTTGAATATCAGCAATAATGCATAATATTTAAGAACTTAAAATATCATTTTTTAACCTCGATATAATTAACTAACCAAATGTTATTAGCTGGACCCATACTTAGACGAGTAGATGCCCAATCTGTCAATGTTTGGATTGCTCTCGATGAAAATATACCTGTTAGTTTATCAGTCAATGAACGTTTAACCAATTTTGACGATACGAATCCAGTAAAAATTGAAGGAGATTCGACTGAATTAACACATAATATAGGTAGCAAACTTGTAGTAAAACTTATCACTTTCAAGCCCACCACAGCTCTACAAACCGACAAGGTCTATTCATATAATTTGAAACAAGGCGATATTTCTATTTTAAAAGATTTGGTGGATGTAGAAGATTCTAAAATGCCATTGGGTTACAGCCGAAAGCAACTCCCTTCTTTTGTGTTGCCTTCTAATGATATTAAAGATTTAATCGTTGCTCATGGTTCATGCCGTAAAATGCACGGCGATGGGCGAGAAGCATTATCCAATCTGGATGGCATAGTGAAAGACAATATCAAAGAAACCAAAAAACGCTTGCAGCAGCTTTTCTTGACGGGCGACCAACTTTATGCCGATGAAATACCCCGATTTGGGCTTTGGTCTATTACTGAAAAAGCTAAAGAACTCATTAATGATAAAGAAGACTTGCCCTTACCGAAGGTAACAGTTGATAATATTGAACGCCCTGCCAAACGGATATCACCCTCGGATGCCCTTCCTGGGTTACGACATCCCTTATTGACAACGTATGCTAAAATGACAACGGGAAGCGGTGAATCACATTTATTGACTTTTGGGGAGTTCTGCTCGGGTTATCTCCACGCATGGTCGCCTGATGTATGGAAAGATGAGTTAAAAAATGCTGCAA
>JANMYC010000409.1:0-3046 GCA_031381715.1 Saprospiraceae bacterium | reverse complement strand
ATAGATTAAAAGAAGCTTTACCCGACAATATTGGCGAATTCACGGTGCCTTTGGGCGTGCCAGAGGTATTGAATGAAGGAACCGATATAACTTTAGTAACTTATGGCTCATGTATCAGGGTAGCACAAGAGGCTTTGGTCGTACTGAATGAATACGGCGTATCGGTGGAATTGATTGATATTCAAACCCTTTTACCTTTTGACCTTGAACATCGAATAGTAGATTCTATTAAAAAAACCAATCGTGTCATTTTCTTTGATGAAGATGTTCCAGGTGGGGCTACGGGATATATGCTGCACGAAGTTTTAGAAAAACAAGGTGGCTACAAGTATTTGGATTGTTCCCCTCGAACGCTTACGGCTAAAGAACATCGCCCGCCTTATGGCTCAGATGGTGATTATTTCAGTAAGCCGAATGTAGAAGATGTAGTGGAGTTGGTGATGGAAGTGATGGGGGAATAGATGTTAAGTAGGTAATCTCAAATAATCAGTAATTCTCAAGTTTGCCCCCATACCCCCAAAGGGGGATTAAATCAAGATAAAGTTAAAGTTTTTGAAGTTTCTTTAAATTAATCCCCCTTTGGGGGTATGGGGGCAAACTTGAGAATTGCTGATTATTTGAGCCGCAGTACTTAGTTACTTATTTACAGTAACTTTTTTCATAAATACTTGATTATCAAGCTTTAATGAAACAATATAAATACCGTTTAAAATATTATCTAAAGATATTTCAATAGTGTTATTGCTTGTTTCGGATATATTTTTTTCCATTAAAATCCTACCCAGTACGTCTCTAATTTCCACCTTTCTATTTTTAAATAAAAGACCGGAATCGATATTTAAATATAATTTATCCGCAACAGGGTTCGGATAAATCATCCAATTGAGTAGGGGAGTGGTGCTGACAGAAGTCGGTTCATAAGCAGTTGACCCCCTCAGTAATCCGGGTCTAAATTCATTTAAAGCGGCGAGCATTCGCGCTTTTTGACCAACTGTAAAAAGACCCATGCAGTTATCATCGGTATAATCCATAAAATTCATGTACATATTTGAGATGCCGCATGTAAGCTGTGGAAAGGACGGACAACCTCGATAAGCTGGACCTTGGAGTGGCGTATCATTGACCAAGTCATCATCAATACACGTACTATCACTGCCCCAAATGTGCAATAAGTTAAAATAATGTCCTATTTCGTGGGTTGCAGTTCGTCCTTTATTGTGAGCGGCATTATTGGCAGCGGTGCCGATGGTTCCAAAAGCTCTATAATCCACGATGACGCCATCCTCTTTGGGCTTAGTGGTCGCATCTTTTAAGGCGCTTGTGAATCCTAAAAAATTATTACCCATATTGCAAACCCAAATATTGAGGTAATTCTCTGGTTTCCAATTATTGCTGCCGCCTAATGCAGTTGAATAGATATTACGGATGATACTTGAGCTAAATTCAGTAATAATCGTTTGGCGACGGACAATACCTGTGGTAGGCTGCCCGAGGGTATCTTTAGTAGCGAGACAAAATTCAAGTTCACAATCAGCCGCTAAAGCTTTAAAATTGCCGGGTACATCTTTTAAATCCACATTTTTTTTTCTAAAATCTTGATTTAAAACATTTATTTGGGATTGAATTTGGGCATCAGTGATATTCTCTTGAGCATTTTTCCATAAAATGTGCACAACAACGGGTATTTTAACGACGGCTCGTGTACTCAAATTATGCTTGTAATTGCGCACATATCCCTCAGTAATGGACTCAATTTTTTCATCTTTTTTAAAAATGAAACCACAATTTTGGGCATTTAAAGGAAGGGAAAATAAATGAATTAGGAATATTAAAATGTATAAATATTTCATTATGAGTATTATCCACAATTATTGTTTAATAATTAATACAAAAATACTATATAATTAGTTGATAATCAACTAATTAATAACGATTTACCGCATTCTCATATTAGAATACCATTACATAAATTATGTACAATAAAATGGGTATTTTATACTTTTAATAAAAAATAATAATTTATCTTCGTGGATAAGTTTTCTCATAGTATGTTTGTTTTCTTCCTGCACCACGATTCCCTCCTGAGGTGCAGGATTTTTTATTTATACCTGATTAACTCTGATTCCGCTTTTTTATTTCCCCTTTCAATACCGTATTCTAAATAATATATACCGTTAAATAAAAAATGCAAGCCGTTTAGTAAAATGGCTTGCAAATTAGGTCGTACAGGGATTAATTTTGCCTCATAAGTTTTCTCATAGTATGTTTACCTAGTCTTCCTGCCTCAATAATTCTTGGCGCAGGATTTTTTTTTAAGAGTAGTGAAATAAAACTTTTTATTTATGAGTTTTATTTATTTATTTCACACGCTCAAATAACCAGACAAAAGAATTGCTTATCTCATATTTTGATTGAAATGTCATATCCCCCCTGACATTTTTTAATCAAATTCTCTCCCAAAAAGATAATTCATTTTTGATGAATTACCGTTAAATAATCAATATATACCGTTTTCTCACAAAAGCGTCCAATCCGTAATTAGCTGTTTTATAGTTAGTTGCAGCATTGTATCTTGTGGCTTAAGTTTTCTCATAGTATGTTACTTTGTCGAGTTCCTGCTTCTCTAATGTAGAGTAGCAGGGATTTTTTTTTGCCTTTATTTTATATTTTTAAATTTAATATAATTAAAAAGTTACAAATAACTTATTGAAAAAAGTATGCCAAATAATCTTAAAGTGTACCTAAATTGGGGCATTTTAAAATTTAGTATAAGCCAAATTCGACCTTTATCTTTTGGTATAGTACCTTTTTCTAAATAATATGTAACAAATATTAGTTAATGTTTCATATGTAAAAATATTTCTTGTATATTTGCATTGTGTAGTTTTCTCATAGTATGTTTTTTGCTCCTACATCGTTCCCCCTTTGATGTAGGAGTTTTTTTTTGCCCTTAATCAAAGTTAACATAATTGAATACCCCCTCAGTCATATTTTCAACTTGTCATACTTTTAGCTTGGTGGTGCAGAGTGCATCAATGGAGCAGAA
>JANMYC010000581.1:0-2252 GCA_031381715.1 Saprospiraceae bacterium | reverse complement strand
CCTTTGCCGTATCATCGGGAGACGTTGATAGATGCGTTGTGATACTATCCACAAACTTTTGGTCAAAAGGAGAAGGTTGGGTAAACCCACTATTTCCGACAAACGTCAGAAGATATAATATTACTAATCTCTTCATCATCCATTGGTTTTAAAAGGTAAAGAAATAATAAACGCCGAGCCGACCCCCTCAGTAGAAATGACTTCCAAAGTGCCGCTGTGTCCTTTCGTCACAATATCATAAGCGAGTGAAAGCCCTAAACCTGTACCCTGCCCAGTCGGTTTTGTTGTAAAAAACGGTTGAAAGACTTTGGCTTTGGTCGCGTCGGACATGCCATTGCCATTGTCTTCGACTCGTATTTCAATAGCATTTTCTAACTGTCTTGTACTCACCAATACTGAGGGGGTATAACTTGAGATTGCTTCGTTCCTCGCAATGACATCTTGCTTGCGCTGATTGACCGCATAAAACGCATTATTAATCAAATTCAATAAAACACGCCCGATGTCTTGCGGAATGACTTCTATTTTAGGTAGATTTTCATCAAAATCTGTTTTAAAATCAGCATTGAAATCTTTATCCTTCGCTCTTAAACCATGATACGACAATCGTAAATATTCATCCGCCAATTTATTAATATCCGTCAATTCTTTTACGCCTGTACTCGCTCGTGAGTGTTCAAGCATCCCTTTCACAATGCTGCTTGCTCGCTTGCCATGATGATTAATTTTCTCTTGGTTTTGGCTTAAATCTGTAAATAATTCCCCTATATATTCTTTATCTATATCGGGTTTTCCCATTTCTTCTTTTAAATCTTTTACCAAATCCACACTCAACTCCGAGAAGTTATTGACAAAATTCAAGGGATTCTGTATTTCATGGGCGATGCCTGCGGTGAGTTCACCGAGGGAAGCGAGTTTTTCGGATTGGATGAGTTGGGCTTGGGTGGATTTAAGGGTAGAAAGTGTTTTTTCTAATACAGCATTGGCTTTTCTTTTCTGCCGATTGTTGCGATACAGCATAAATCCGATTAAAAACATAAACCCTAATCCTGCCAATAAAGCATACTGTTTTAAGCGATTTTCATGGTCAATTTTTTCAATATCTTCTTTTTGTTGGCGTTCTTGTTCTTCTACAATGGTCTTTTCTAAGGCGATGATTTTTTGAGTACCATTCACGGATTCATTTAAATCCCAAGCCATTTTCTGATATTGAAAGGCAGTATCCTTGTCTTTTGCTTCATAAATGTCCGCCAAATTTTTATACGAAATAATAAGAAACTGTTTGTAATCATAGCGTGTAGCCACTTCAATAGCCTTTTTTTCATAATAAATAGCCGAATCTAATTGATTCATTTTCTTATAAACAGTCGCTATGGATTGAAGGCAACTAACCTCTTGATAATAATTCTTTACTTTATTATTAACGACTATGCTTTTTTTAAGTAACGGTAAGGCAAGTGCATAATTACCTATTTCAGCATGATTTGCCCCTAATATCATTATAAACAGTCCACTAGAGTCTAATTTATTGAGTCTTTCATATTTTACATAAGCCCTTTTTTGATAGATTAACATGGAGTCGAATTGATGGGATCTTCTATAAAGCGAGGATAATTTTGCCTCTAAATCGGCAACTCTATCTATATCACGAAGGGTCTCATATTCCTGAATGGATTGTTTCAAATAACTTTCTGCCTTTTGATAATCCCTTAAATTAAGTATATATAACAAGGCAAGTTGGTCTAAGATAGTACCTTTTATAGAATGGTCTTTCATCTCTTCTGCTATTTGCATTGCTTTATGCCCATAAGATAATGCCTTTGGGCTATCCCCCTTCATCCTGTGGTAAGTCATCAATCTACTTAAGGCTTCAAATTCTCCTTTTGGATAATTTATTTTACTTGCCAAATCCAATGCTTTTTCTGAAAACACATTTGATGAGTCAGGATAAGGACTATCCCAAAAAGTACTATGCAATTTCAGCAGTATAGCCACTCGGTTGGTATCTTGCCGTTCATGGGCTAATTGATAATTTAAACTATCAATGAGTGTTTGGTTTTGGCTGAAACCAATAGTGCAAATGCCTATAAACAGTAAAATAAATGTTATTTTTTTCATCATCCATTAGTTTTAAAAGGTAAAGTAATTATGAACTCTGAGCCGACCCCATCAGTACTTTCCGCCTCAATCGTCCCGCCATGCCCTTTGGTTACAATATCATAAGCGAGTGAAAGCCCTAAGCCCGTGCCTTG
>JANMYC010000371.1:0-11178 GCA_031381715.1 Saprospiraceae bacterium | reverse complement strand
TTAAGATTTTCAATAAAAACAGAAGGAATCGGGACTTATTTCCTATACAATTTAGTGTCTCTTTTTACTTCAATATTAAAAATTGGAACGGGTATTTTATTAACCAAGCTATATTCATTAACGGATTTTATCAATTCATAAAGCGTTGGTTTATAAGTACTTATAGCTTTTTGAGTTTTAAAACGCGGATTTCCTCTGCTGCCACAATCGTATTGCCGAATCTCAGCGTAAGTCAAGTTTTTTAAAAGTACCCCCTCAGTATCTAACGCCTTTCCATCGGGAAAAGAGCAAAATAAAGGTGACATCCATGGCTCATGAGATACTACAATTTGCCCATCTTGGGAAACGACCACATCAATTTCCAAACCATCCACGCCGCATTTTATGGCTTCTATACACGACTCAATCGTGTTCTCAGGCAATAAACCGCGCGCTCCTCTATGTCCTTGAATTTTGAAACTTTTTGACATTAGCTTTTAAAATTATGATAATCGCTTCGCTCAGTTTGGCCACTGATTTCACTGATGTTGACTGAAATCACACTGATTTTTATTTAAATATTATAATTTTTATCAAAATTTTTGAAACCGTACATAAAAGTTATTAAGCCACGAATTCATCGGATTACACGAATTACACAAATTTAGATGTTGACAGAATTGTTGCGAATGACACTAAAATTGCCCTTAAGGGCAATTTATTCGTGAAATTAGTTAAAATTGTCAACATGTAAATTCGTGTAATTCGTGTAATCCGATGAATTCGTGGTTCAAAATACCTAATAATGTTTTTATGTATTGTTTCAAATCAAAATTATATCTGTGTAAAATCAGTCAACATCAGTGAAATCAGTGGCTAAACTGAGCGAAGCGAATGCGACTATTAATTTTTCACAAATTTCACTACTGAGCTCTTCTCCCCCACTTCAATATTCATAAAATAAACCCCTTGCGCCAACCCTTTTAAATCAAACGAATACATTGGAGTAACGTTTTCAATCACTTTTAAAAGCTGACCCATGGTATTAAAAATACTCATTTTCACCTTATCCATAGTTGAAATATTTTTAATATCAATGTTTAAAAAATCAGAAGCAGGATTCGGAAAAACGTTGATAATCAACGAGTTATCAACATTTTTAACGGGCGAAGTGCCATCGGTTTTATAATTCGTTTTATAAGCCGTCAATCCCCCTCTATAATTGCCAATTATCAATTCCAAGTTTTCATCGCCATTGATATTTTTGAGAGTCGGAATCGACCGTTGTCCATCTCTAATCCTTCCATAATCGTTATTTACAAGCCGCCATGAGCCCGTTAAATTATTTTCGATACTGTCATAAACGCTGATTTTACCACTTTCACTGCCCACAAAAACGGTGTATTTGCCCTTAAAATCCATGAAAAACGGCGCTGCCAAACCCGAACCAGAGCCGAACTCCCCGACATCCACATTCCCAATTTTAACAGTCGTTGCAGTAGTATTAAAATTGGGCAGTGATTTGGTTCCAATATTCTGAAAATAGCGCAAAACGCCCACCCGAGTACCCGTAACAATATCCATCAAACCATCTCTATTCAAATCCACAATTTGAGGTTTGCACGTCGAGCCCGCTTGTATATTTTTCCAACTGCTGACTGGAGCCGCCATACTGAGGGGTTTATTCGCCCCCGCTCTATTTTCAACAAATATCAATGTTCCACCGTCTTCGCCCACAAGCATATCAAGGTCGCCGTCGCCATCCAAATCGCCAAATGTGGGGGCATAATTATTGACATCTATACTCGTTAAAGCACTGAAATTCAACCAGTTATCATCAATCAACTTGTATTTGGGTGTTGAGGCTGTGCCTATGTTTTTATAGTAAAAAAGGCGGGCATCTCGCTCGTTAAATGGCTTAAAAAAAGAATAATTTCCCACTATCAAATCCTGCAAACCGTCGGCATCCACGTCCGCAAAAGTCGGGTTGGCTCCTGCCCCAAGGTCAATCATATCTTTTACAAAAAAGTCTTTTTGCTGTAATTGAAACGCAGGAACGGCATTAGTCCCCGTATTTTTATAAAACCACGAAACATTATAATTTTCAATAAAATTCGATGAACTGGGCGACACCATCAAGTCCCTTTTACCGTCATTATCAGCATCTACAAAATAACTGGAAGGAAAACTCGGCAAGTTGACCCCCTCAGTATTTGAAGGAAAACGGTTGTCTTGGGCACTCATCCAAGCCTGCGTTTTTGTGCCATTATTCGTCAATTCTGAAAGGTTTTCAAAGGAAATACTGCCAATTAGAAGGTCTTTATCTCCGTCATTGTCCTTGTCATAAGAGGTCAATGAAGCCCCGGGATGCCGTGCAATTATGGCAATTTCACCCTTTAAATTGTTCGCACAGACCTCATTTGTACCCAATTTTACTGAATTTTGAAAGCCGTTGTCCAAAAATCGTCCCCAACAATTATCCTCCAATTGATATATCAAACTATCTTTATTAAAACCCCTTTCAATGGATAAATTTTTGTACCAATACACATGCCCACCACCTACTTCAAAGGATAAAATATCCAAGTCGCCATCGCCATCAATATCATCTATGGCAGGCAAATCCACGTTATTCACATACAAATTAGTTCTAATACCGTTACTGAGCGGATAATTTAAAATATTGCCGTTAGAGGCAAAATTCATGCGGTCAAAGGCGATTTGATTGTTCACCATTTTACCTTTAAAAATGCGAATTCCTGAAATCGCACCATTATTAAAAGTGAAAATATCGGCAATGCCATCGCCATTAAAATCCCGCATCAATGCCCAATCGTTCAGCTCAGGAAAATTGCTGATATACTGAGGGGTATAGTCGAAGCCCGTTCCATTATTCAAAAAAGGCAATCGCACATTTCCAATGCGGTCAAAGACAAAAATATCTTGTTTACCGTCATTATTCATGTCAATTGGGCTGAATTGTGGGCCATTCAAGCCTCCCACAAGAGGCATTTTGTAAGGAACACCACTCTTATTTTGAAATTCCAAAGTGATCCGTGGAAGCGTTTGGGCAGTCGTTTTAATAGAAAAAAAGGGTAAAATCAACATAAAAAATAAAATGTCAGACGCTTTCGGAGCATTTGACATTTTAATAAAATATTGAATATGATAGGTGATTTTCATTATCGAATTTTCATTTTAAAATGGTGATTGCGAAACTGGAGTTTCGCGATACTAAGGAATGAAAAATAAATAAATTTACATTCTTTGATATTTCTAATAGATGCATGATTTCAAGTTTGCCCCCATACCCCCGAAGGGGGATTACCTCTCAAAAAAGTGGGAATTTTAACTTTTACTTGATTTAATCCCCCTTCGGGAGTATGGGGGCAAGCTTGAAAATTATTGATTATTTAGGTTGTCTTACTAAGCATAAATATTCCTCAATTTTTCAAGCAAAAGTTGCATTTTTATATTCATTGACGGTGAAATATTGAAAAATCGAGCATTGACTTTTAACCACTCTTTATGGCTTTCGATGCGCGCCAAATGGTGGTAATACACCTTTTGTGGCTTATCCATCGGCGCTTTCCAATAAAGGGCAAATTCAGTCATGGCGAAGCCTTCTTTCCCTGTCCCTTTCACGGTTTGGTCACTGATGAAATATATAAATTCGCCCTTTGCGGGATACAAAAATTCCTTCGCCGCATTTTGCATGCTTTCGGTGGGCATCGAAACAAAATCGGTGTAAACCCGCTCTTTTTCATTTTCAAAATTCAAATAATCAGCAATCATTTGTTTTAAATCCACTGAACCACTTCTCGCTTTTTCATAACGCAGTATCTTTTCCGGAATGTATACGGGATTGATTTCCTTGCAGTTATAAATAACATGGTACAACGCCAAGCTGTTCACGGCACTTTCCAATCCTTTTTCTAACCGTAAAACTGAAATATTTTTGTTAAAAGAATCAACACATTCGTCCGCCAATTGTTTAGCTCTTAAGTCCACGGTGGTAGCAAAGCCTTTGATGTAAAATGATTTTAAATAGTCGTCCACGCGTTTTGAGGAAATACTGTTTGTGAGGCGTTTCAATTCTTCAAAAAACATATTTTTAATACTATCCTCTAACTCTATCGCATCGTCTAATGGATAGCGGCTGTTGCGGTTGTTTTGCTTGGCTTCCGATAATTCCATCGTTTTCATGGGGTGCGCGCAACCGTAACAAAAGAGCACATCCGAAGGGTTTTTCTTAAAACACGACGGGCAATCCGCTAAAGGAATTTCGACACTGGCACCACATTGATGACAAAATTTCGCATTTTCCACCAGCGATGTATGACATTTAGGACAATAAACCATATTTGTATATTTTATTTCAAATTTCAGGATTTCAGGATTTCAAATTTCAAATTCTTTACCCCCTCAGTATAAAAGCGTTTTTATCTATTCCAATTTTTGAAATTTGAAATTTGAAGTTTGAAATTCTATCAGCAAAAATAGTAGATTATGCCCAAACAAAAGAAAAAATCCGATTTACCTCAAAAGGTTTGTGAAACGTGCGGTCGCCCGTTTTCATGGAGAAAGAAATGGGAGAAAGTATGGCTCGAAGTCAAATATTGCAGCGATAAATGTAGAATGGAGAAGAAAAGATAAAGCGGCATTATTTTAAACTTGATTTTACTTCTGGATTGGAAATTACAATGGGGATTTTTTTCAAATTTCTCCATTGTAATTTCTCAAATTCTAAAAAAGCACCCAATCTTAAGGCGTTTTTGGTTTCCAAAAATAGCTTAAACCCAGTTGAGTCCCAACGAGTACCCATAAAATAGGCGAAGGAATGTACTCGCGATAACCGCCCATCCGAAAGCCAATGACAATGAGGATAATCACTGTTAAAACGGCTAAAATCGTCTGTTTTTGTTTCATTTTATATATTTTTAACTGCTTTTGAAATGTTTAAGTAAAATGAATTAAATAACCGACAATTCTTAAATTCGCCCCCATACCCCCAAAGGGGGATTACACCTCAAAAAAGTGAAAATATGCCTTTTTTACTCCCGATTCTCGGGATAATCCCCCTTTGGGGGTATGGGGGCAAACTTGAGAATTGTCGATCATTTAAGATTACCTACTAACTCCCCTTTTTTAATCACTCCATCCACAATCTCTTCTTTTACGATAAATAGCGGGCGACCTTTCACTTGGAAAAAAATGCGTAAAAGATATTCACCCATGATACCCATAAAAAAGAGTTGAATGCCACTGAAAAAGATAATGATAAATATAGTAGCCATGAAGCCACGGGGGACATCGCCGAACATCAATTGACGATACAAACTGTAAAAAAAGTAGAGAATGGATATACCCACGGCAGCATAACTGACCCTTTTTATCAATTTTATGGGAAATTCAGAAAAATTAAAAATACCATTGTACGCCAAGCCAATCAAGGCTTTTAAGGAGTATTTGGACTCCCCCGCTGCCCTTTCTGAACGCTCGTATTCAATCCCAATTTGTTTAAAACCAACCCACGAGCGCATACCCCTGATGTAGCGGCTTTCTTCGGGCATTTGATTTAAAACATCTACCACTCGGCGGCTCATGAAGGAGAAATCACCCGAATCCAAAGGAATATCAATGTAGGAAATGGATTTTAAAATGCGGTAAAATGTCTTATAAGCCATGCGTTTGAAGGCATTTTCCTTCCTTTTTTTACGAACAGCATAGACAACATCGTAGCCTTTTCTGAAATGCGCATAAAAATCCGTGAGCAATTCGGGCGGGTCTTGCAAATCACCGTCAATGACCATGACCCCCTCAGTACCTCGGGCTTTTTGAAGCCCGGCGGAGAGTGCAATCTGATGACCATAATTTCGGGCGAGAAAAACGCAATGATACCGAGAGTCAGCAAGTGCAATTTGATGCATCAAAGTCTCAGTATTATCACTGCTCCCATCATTGACCAAAACGGCCTCTATACTGAGGGGTATCTTATCCATTAATTGATTAAGTCGGTCAATCAATTGTGGAAATATAGCACTTTCATTAAAAAGCGGAACAATGATGGAAATCTGAGGCATAATTTTTAATTAAATTCCAGATTTCAGATTCCAAATTTCAAGCGTTAATTCTGAAATCTGGAATTTGAAATCTGGAATTTGAAATCTGAAATCTGAAAAGACTAATTATCATTAAATATTTGTTCTGCACGGCGATTAAAGTTCTCTTTTACATCCCGTCCATCTATTGAATTGCCGATTAAATCTCCTGGTACATTTCTATACAATTCATGTTTCCAGCGAGGATTTTGAGTTTCTCCTCGGCATGACGAATGTAAAAGTGTATAACCATTGGCAATCAAATTCGGGTTGTAAAATAGGAATTTTACGTTGGTTTGTTGCGTTTTTTCAAATTTATAATACACCCATACTTCATAAGGCGGTGCATTCGCTTCATTTTCAACCGTAACGACATCATCGGGGCGACCGTATTTCATAAAAATTCGCCCTCTATCGGTTTCAAAACCATAACCATAGCCGTTTCCATAAGTTCTATCAGCTACTTTAGCAACCATCATGTACTCATCATAGGCTTGTTCGGGCAAGTTTGGATTCCTTTTAGCCCAATATCTGAATAAAAAACGGCGTTTGGCAGTCGTATCATTGGCTGCCATCATGGTAGTAAAAATGCTCGTTTCATCAAGCGGAACATTCATCGCAATCGCTTTCAGTGCATACCGAAGCTCTTGAGGCGTCAACTGGTTCACAAATTCCTTAGAAAGTGCATCCTCAGTTATCGTGTCAACTGAATTATTCAATAACGGATTGCTTCTTTGAAAAAACGTCTCTTTTTCACTCAATAAATCATTATTTCTATTGCGAACAGTCACTTTTAATCTATAATTACCTGATTCTAAATTACTTATATCCAACGAAAGTAGATTGGCAATAAAAGGAGCGGGTTTCTTTCGCTTGTGAGCGATGGACATCAACTTACCATTTTCAGACATTGACGTCTTTTCAATCGAGTAACTCAATAGAAAATCTTCCCCAATAAATTGGTCGGTGTTGTATAATTCGTTGTAAAAAATAAGGTTGGTATTGCTTCTATCGTAGTATTGAAAAGGGAGAACCTCCATCAAATAGCCATTTTTAGTAAATTTATTCTGGGTGCTATCGGGTCTGAAGGAATTCAAGAGCGTAATATCGCTTTGGCGAAGGCTCAAATTACTAAATTCAATAATAATCATGGATTTGTAAACTGCCGAATCTTGCGGATTATTCACATCTTTAAAACGGACTTCAATATCATAAACGGCATTTTCAAGCCCGTATCTACGCATTTCGTAAAAATTCACGGGGCTAAGCGTGGGTGGGCTTTTTAGAATAAACTTATCGAATTTTTTTACTTCATTATTGACTTTAAAAAGTGTGGTGACTTCTAAGCTTCCTTGGGAATTGAGGCTGTCAATCTGAATTTGTTTCAGCGTAGAACCGACTATATAAAAATAAAATTCTATATAATTTTCTTTTTCGCCCTTAAAACCTGCGTGGCTGATGCTGACATCAACAGCCAGGGTTTTGATAGTAATTAAAAAAGAGCATAAGGATATTAAAAACAGTTTTTTCACGGACGCATAAATTATAATTATTCGATAATCAGATTTTAATAAACAATAAATATAATTATAATATTTTCAAAAACCATAACCACCGCCGGATTTTTACATTGCGCATAATTATTTAACATATTGGTTATATTGACAACTCAAATTATTTACATTCCCGCTTTTTTAAAATACAATCTAAAATCAAGTCCCTTCAATGCAGTAGTCATTTCAAGAGTAGTGTCGGTCAAACTCTCAATTTGATATTCAACGGGTTCGCTGGTATTTTGAATCAAAATACTGTCTCGTACTCGAAAAGTAACGAGTTCCTCTTGTTCAGAAGGCGTAAAATTTGTTTTAAGGGAATCTTTTCCAAATTCGAAAAAGATTTTTTCAAGACTCGGTGCAGGTCTGCCATTCAACTCACCGAATGTCAGTTCCCAACGACCTCGAAATGGCTGAGTATCTTTTCTATCTTCTTTACAAGCAGTTAAGCCTATCAAAGCAAAGCAAACTACCCAATAAGTGCTCTTCATATTTAAAATAATGTTTGTAATTTTTTATGCTCCTTAAATTCGGTGCAAAAGTACAATTTTTTTTAATCTAACATTATAAATAAGATAAATCATTCACGATTCCTACTCCTTAAACGTTTTTATGCCCCCCCTCAGTACTGATTCTCGGAATTAAAGATTTTTCAAATGAAATGTTAAATATCATGAACTATTACATCTATCAAAAATTTGATATAACTTTACGTTATGTAGTTGGTCGAAAATAATTGCTGTTTTTAGCCTACTACTTATGACTCCCTGCAACATAAAAAACGTGAAAACATATTTTATTAAAAGTTAAAAACCTATTTATGTTTATGAGAAAAATAATACACATTATCCTTGGCTGTTTATTTTTTACAGCACTTAATGCCCAAACGCCCGCTTGCGTCGCTGATGTCAGATACAAAGACTCTGCCGCCGGTCCCTATCCACTTCCTTATGAGGCAACATCAAATCCTAAAGGAGGGATTGATAAAGTTGCTTGTTTGGGTAAACCTTATAGTTTTACATTTACGATTAAAGTAGGCGATAGTATATCTGTCCCCGTTCTTGGCACTACACTTACGCTTCCTTTAGACAGTATTGTGCTGAAAAAAACAACGGGCATAAAGGGGTTGCCTACGGGTTTATCCTACGCATGCGCCCCAGTATCTTGTGTTTTCCCTAAAAGAACCTTGGGTTGCGCCATCATAACGGGTACAACTGCCACATCCAACGCCTTAAAAGATTATTTACTTGAAATAAACGGTCAAGTTTATACCTATCTGACCCCCAACGGTTATGACGTCACGTTCCCAGGTTCGCTTTTCCCGGGTGAATACCGATTAAAGGTTGTGGCTGCCACGGATACAAAATGTACCACTTCATCGGTCAATGATTTGAATTCTGAAATATCCAGTATGACTACTTATCCCAATCCAGTGGGTTCTAAAGCTGAAATAAGGGTGGAGTCTAATATCAGTTCCACTTACGATTTTGACGTGTATAATTTGGTTGGGCATCGGGTCATTCATTACCCCCTCAGTATTCAGGCAGGATCGAATATCATGGAGCTCAATACCGACAATCTACCGAACGGCATTTATATTTATTCCCTTTCAAGAGGTAATAAATTAATGACAAATAAGTTTGTTGTCAATAAATAGTATAAGTGATGATTGATTCAAATAAAAAAATCCTGAAAAGTATTCTTTTCAGGATTTTTTTATTTAAATCTTAAAACCATTCAAAATATTTTAAAGTCATATAGATTTATGAAATTTGTGTATTAAATCGAGCAATTCGTGTTTCTAAAATTATGTAACATTTCAAATAAAAATAGGCATAAAAAAAGGCGAAACGTATAACGCTTCACCTTTTAACTATGCAGATTGTTCAATTTTTAAATTATTTCTTTGCTGCCTCAGCACGAGCGATATATTTTTCAATATCACGCGCTTCGGAAGTCAAAGCATACTTTTCTTTAATTTCTTTGTAAGCATCCAATGCAGAGCCCATATCATTTTGTACTTCGCTCAACATTGCATAACGCTTGAGGTACAATGCCTTTAAATCATCAATACCACCTGAATTAGCCGCCTCTTTGTACAATTTCAATGCTTTTGCGAAATCCTTTTTTTCACTGTAAGCATCAGCCAAAGCACCCGCTTTCATGGTAGGAGTCACTTCGCCCGTTGGTGAAAAATCTTCTAAGGCTTTGATAGCTTCATCAAATTTACCCAAATTTAAATAGCAAATACCTGAATAATAGTGCGCCAAATTGCCCGCAGGTGTTCCACTATATTTGCTTGCTATGCCTTGAAAACCCTCAAAACCGCCGCCTGGATTGCTCAACGCTGACGCAAATGAATCTCTTTCAAACATTTGCTCGGCGTGGTACATTGCCACTACAGCTTTCTTTTGGTTAGCAGCTACATTGGATTGATACCAAAACCAACCAGCTATACCAGCTGCTAATGCTACAACACCAATCAACAAAGGTTTTTTGTATGTTTCAAACCAGTTTTGCGCCTCATGCGTTACTTCCGCAACATCTATCAGAACGTCTTCTTTTTTAACGTTTTGTTTCGCCATTTTCTAAAATTTATAAAGTCTAATCAGTTTTTTTAAAAATGCGTGCAAATGTAAAACTTTTTCGCTTATATCAAAGCTCTTTTTCTTAAAATTTGGACGACATCTATTAATACGACGTTTATTTTATATGGTTACAAAGCAATTAGCCTTATTATTTAACCAATTTTAATAGGGTGTATTCTTATTTTCCATTAAAACAAGCCATGCAGCTCAGCTTGAACCTTACTAATTATTTCACCCAAATCCTCGGGGCGATTAATAAAATCCACTTCATCAACATTTATAACCAATAGTTTACCCTCGGCGTAGCCCGAAATCCAAGTATCATACCGCTCATTCAGCCTTTTCAGATAATCCAAAGAAATTGAGCCTTCGTAATCTCGTCCCCTCGCTTGAATATGCTCCACGAGTGTGGGAATACTTGCCCTCAAATAAATCAATAAATCAGGTGGAGAAACCTGCTTGAGCATAAGCTCAAAAAGACTGAAATAGTTTTCAAAATCCCTTTTCGACATCAAGCCCATTTCATGCAAATTGGGCGCAAAAATATGAGCATCCTCATATATAGTCCTATCTTGAATAATAACTTTATCGCCGTTCTGGATGTCCAGAATCTGACGGTAGCGGCTATTTAAAAAATAGACCTGCAAATTGAAAGACCACCTATGCATATCGTGGTAAAAATCAGCCAAATACGGGTTATCAGCCACATCTTCGAAGTGAGGTTCCCACGAAAAATGTTTCGCCAATTGGGTAGTCAGCGTTGTTTTTCCCGCCCCTATATTTCCAGCAATAGCGATGTGCTTTGCAGTAGGTTTGTTCTCTTTCATTGAGCTTATTAATGATGCTATATTTTAACATAAAATACCCCTCAGTATTTTTATCGAGTTTTGAACCAAATAATCGGAGCAAAACTCATTAAAATACTGAGGGGTGTTCCCCTATAAGACAACAGTAAAA
>JANMYC010000355.1:0-1732 GCA_031381715.1 Saprospiraceae bacterium | reverse complement strand
ATTACGTGGTTCAAAAATATGGCAAGCAACAAGTAGCCCAAATCGTCACTTATGGCACAATGGCGGCTAAAATGAGTATAAAAGATGTGGCTCGTGTGCTCGATTTGCCTTTACCCGACGCCAACGCCATGGTAAAATTGGTCTCCGATAAGCCTGGGATAAAATTGAATCGCCTTCTGAAAGCACCTCTTACTGGTGAAGGTTCTTTGACTGAGAAAGAAGGATTAATGTCAGAAGATATTGATAATGCCAAGCAATTGCGTGAAATTTTGAACGGTACCGATATGCGGGCAGCCGTTTTAAAAGAAGCATTGATTTTGGAAGGTTCTGTACGTGGTACGGGCATCCACGCTGCGGGTATCATCATTGCACCAATGGATTTGACTGAAATTATCCCCGTGGCTACGGCAAAAGATTCTGACCTTTTGGTAACCCAATACGAGGGCACAGTGATTGAGGATGCAGGCGTTATTAAAATGGACTTTTTGGGATTAAAAACCCTCACAATTATTCGTGATGCCTTGCGATTGATAAAGCAACACCATAATGTGGATATTGCCATTGACTATATCCCATTGGACGATAAAAAAACCTACGAACTCTATCAACGCGGTGAAACCAACGCTACATTTCAGTTTGAAAGTGCTGGTATGCAGAAATATTTACGGGAGTTAAAACCCGATAAATTTGATGATTTAATTGCGATGAACGCGCTTTATCGTCCGGGTCCACTTGCTTATATTCCGAACTTCATTAACCGTAAATGGGGTCGTGAAAAAGTTGTTTATGACTTGGATGCCATGGAGGAATACTTAGGCGATACCTACGGAATTTGCGTTTATCAAGAACAAATCATGCTTTTATCGCAAAAATTGGCAAATTTCTCAAAAGGAGATGCCGACGTTTTGCGGAAAGCGATGGGTAAAAAGCAGATTGCGGTTTTGAATAAAATGAAGGCGCAATTCATGGCGGGTTGCGAAAAAAATGGTCACGCCCTCGAAACTTGTGAAAAAGTTTGGACGGACTGGGAAGCCTTTGCCTCTTATGCCTTCAATAAATCCCACTCCACTTGTTACGCATTTGTGGCGTACCAAACGGCTTATTTGAAAGCGCATTATCCTGCCGAATATATGGCGGCGGTTTTATCAAATAACCAATCAAATATTGATAAAATCACCTTTTTTATGGAAGAATGTCGCAATATGGGCATTCCTGTAAAAGGACCAGATGTAAATGAAAGTGATGTTTTATTCTCCGTTAATAATAAGGGTGAAATCCGTTTTGCTTTGTCGGCGATTAAAGGCGTGGGTGAAGCCGCAGTCGAGTCATTGACAAGCGAGCGCAAAGCCAATGGGCCATTCAAAGATGTTTTTGATTTTATCCGCCGCTTGAACTTGCGGACTGTCAATAAAAAAGTCCTTGAATCATTGGCGCAAGCAGGTGCATTTGATGGTTTTGGATTGGCTCGTGCCACTTATTTCGCCCCTTCCGATAAGTACGAAAGTTTTATTGAGCATTTATTAAAATATGGTGCGGGCTATCAAATGCAATCTATGAATTCAAGCAATTCGTTGTTTGGAGATACCGCTGATAGTGTGATGATGGAAGACCCCTCAGTACCTACGGTCAGTGAATGGAATTTAATTCAAAAACTCAATTATGAACGGGATTGCGTGGGCATCTACCTGAGTGGACATCCTTTGGATGATTATAAAATGGAAACCGCATTTGC
>JANMYC010000330.1:0-7350 GCA_031381715.1 Saprospiraceae bacterium | reverse complement strand
TATTTTGGTTGATAGAGTTTTTGGGGACTTTTGATGCTAATTCATTTATATATTTTCAGTTCTAAATATGTAAGCGCATAAAAATTTTAAAACCCTACATAATATTTTAGGAACACGAAATAATCTAATTAATACACGAATTTCACCAACCTGACAGTCGGCAGACAGGTTTAGGTATCTTAAATTGCCCTAAAGGGCAATTTATTTGTGAAATAGTAAAATTTGTCAACACGTAAATAAGTGAAATTCGTGTATTAATTGGAGTAATTCGTGTTCCTTGAAAATATGTAGGGTTTCAAGAAGTTGCTTATAAAATATGTGAAATTATTAAAATTCCTGAGGGGTGTTACCCCGAAATCTCGTGGGTCATTTTTCAAAATAAAACTCAGCAGCTTTGGGCGTGAATTTTACATTTCTGACGTGGCTGGGCGATTGCGATAACACGATGGTTACGGTATTGTTTTCACTATTAAATTTTGTTCCCTTCATGTCCACTTCGGCGACAAAATTGGAGGCGTTGAGTTGAGCGTAATGGCTTAAAGCGACTGTACAATCCAGTTTTATTTTATTCGGGAAGATTTTTAATTGCTGAGGCGCATTTTTAATAATAATGGGAATAAACATGGACTTTTCGGTGAATTGCTCCACTTTTATGGTCGCTTCCGTTTCAAAAAGATTGTATTTCAGAATGGGGTGTGGCAATAATTTTATATTTTGAACGAATTTTTCTTTCAAATTAGTGGCTCTAATAGTATCCGTTCGGATGGCTGTGATGTTTTGTATAAAGGATTTAGGTCCATAAATAACCAAAGAGGACGGATTCAGTTGAATATTATCGGCAAAATCAAAGCCTTTATCAAACGAAATATTGGTCAAAGCTTGAATCGGTACTTGTTTTGAAACCGCTTCCTCGATTCCGAGCGTGATAATATCGGGGTTAATAGTGACAATTTCTGAATACGTATTTTCAATAAAAGCATTCCTTAAAGAAAACATTTGAGAACTGTCGTTGCTCAAATCCAGCCTGATTTTATCCTCCGTTTTACCCGATAAAATATCCCAGCCCGTTCCCCGCACAGTGACCATCGCATACTGAGGGGGTATGCTGCTGAGTGCTTTTTCAGCGGGCAAATTGTATTCGATTTTTAAAGGAAAACTTTTGGTAAAGGACGTTGAGAGCTTATTTAACAACCAAAAACAAAGAGCTATACCGATGCAAGTCACCAGTACAGCTCTGTCTCTTGTCCAAAACTCTCGAAAATTACGCGTTAGTTTCATCTTTTGAGCTTGTTGCGAAAGACTCCGTCATTTCTTTTGAGATAGAGCTTTTCGTCACTCGGATAAACACCGCGTTGGCTACTTGAAGCGTAACGACACCACCTTCAATTTTATTGATTTTACCAATCATTCCGCTTGCCGTGACCACGTCCTTCCCTTTTTCAAGGGAATCAGCAAATGAATTTTGCTCTTTTTGACGTTTTTGTTGAGGGCGAATCATAAAAAAGTAGAAAACCACCATTATCATTAAAATGGGTAATAAACTACCTAAAGCGCTACCCGCGCCACCTGCTTGTAAAAAAAACACACTCATAGTCTTGATTTTTCACAGAGAGTTACCCTGTTTTGTTATTAAAATTGTAGTTAGTAGTTAGAATACTACTGAACTGTTAAAGATATAATATTTAAAATATTGTTAATCAATATTTTATTCCAATTTTCGGCATGAGTCCGTTAGGACTCACACCCCGAGTACTCGGGGTAGAAAAGAATAATCAAATCAACCCCTCGAGTCTGTTAGGACTCACACATTAAACGTTCTATGTGCGAGTCCTAACGGACTCGTGATACACATTTTAAGAATTTTTCTATAAATGTGTGAGTCCTAACGGACTCGCTAAAAGCGATAAATATCTCATTAACAGCGTTTTAAATATTAAATCTTTAACAGTTCAGTAGTTAGTAGTTAGTAGTTAGTGTTACTATTTTTAATAAAAGAATTATGTTTCGATATTAACTACCATCTACTCAATACTATCTACTCATCAATACCCTATCAAAAAATAAACCTCGTAGAGAGGAAGTTGGACATATCCTCACTCATAATTTCGTTCAACAATGCTTTATTCTCTGGCGTTTGCTTAGTAGCGACAATCGTCCGGATTGAAAAGCTTCTCAGAGCATCAAAAACGGATAATGTACCTTGTGCAGAATCCTTACGCCCCGTGAAAGGGAACGAATCGGGGCCACGCTGGCATTGAGCGTTGATGTTCACGCGTGATACTTGATTCACCAAATGGTCTGTCAAATGCGCTATTTCCTCGGCATCTGTTCCAAATATGGATACTTGTTGCCCATGGCTGGAATGAATCAGATACTCGATTGGCTCTTTTATTTTATCAAAAGCAATAACTGGCACTAATGGGCCAAATTGCTCTTCTTCGTACATCCGCATTTTATCATTCACTGGATAAACAATAGCTGGCTGAACAAATGAGTTGCATTGCTCCCCCCCCTCAGTATTGACCACTTTTGCACCGTATCCTTTGGCTTCGTTGATGACATCTGCCAGATATTGAGGCTTTTCAGGCTCGGCAACGGGCGTGATATTCACCCCTTTTTCCCATGGCATGCCCAATTTCAAGGCTGAAACAGCCGTACTCAATTTTTCTAAAAATGCATCGGCAATACTTGAATGCACAAATATAATTTTAAGTGCCGTACAACGTTGACCATTAAAAGATAATGAACCGAGAACCACCTCTTTAACTGCCGAATCAATATCCGCATTTCTCAAGACAATACCCGCATTTTTAGCGTCTAAACCCAAAACAGAGCGCAATCTATTCACTTTTGGGTGCATTTTTTGCAATTTATCCGCCATTTTACTCGAGCCAATCAATGTCAAACAATCAACTTTGCCTGAAGCCATCAAAGGTGGAATAACGGTACTTCCGCGACCGTAAAGGAAATTAATAACACCCTTAGGGAAGCATTTTTTGTAGGCTTCTTGAAAAATATTGTGCAATAAAATACCTTGACGCGGTGGTTTGAACATCACGACATTGCCCATAATCAAGGCAGGAATCAACATCGTGTACGTTTCATTCAACGGATAATTAAAGGGTCCCATACACAAAACAACTCCAAGTGGCGAACGGCGAATCTGTCCAATAATGCCTTGTTCAATCTTAAAATCGCTGCTATTGCGGTCGAGTTTTTTTAATTCATCAATTGTGGCATAAATATACTCAACTGTGCGATCAAATTCCTTTTCAGCGTCAGGTAAACTTTTACCAATTTCCCACATCAAAAGCTTGACCACTTGGCTTCGGTAAGTCACCATCATTTTAGTGAACTCTTCTACACACTTAATGCGGTCTTCCACGCCCATTGTGGGCCATTTGCCTCTGCCATAATCGTAGGCTTTCACCGCCGAATCAAGGGCTTCATTCGCTTCTTTTTCACCTATAAGCGGATAGCTACCGAGTAGTTTAGGTTTTAATTCTTCACCCTCGCGGATAAAAATGGGTGAATACACTTCTTGAACAGGCCCATCCCAATGTACTATTTTACCATCCAACAAATATTCGCGTTGATGAATTGGTGTCGTGATATCCCACTCCTTTGGAATACTGTCAGCAGTTGGGAAAAGGTTTTTGAGTCTTTGAGAAATTTCCATAATGCGTTGATTACTGGTTAGTTACTAAAAAAGATTGAAAATTAAGTTGATTGGTTGGACATTAATGGAAAACAATACTTAAGTAAGTGAAAAACTAAAAGTGAAAAGTGAAAAATGCCAATAAGAAGCATAATAAAAGCTTTATTTTATGCCTTTTTTTCACTTTTCACTTTTCCCCCGAGTACTCGGGGTCACTTTTCACTTTTACTACCCCCCTCAGTATAATCTCAGTTTCAGCGGGGAAAGTATTGGCAATGATGGTGATTTTTTTGGTTTGCATATCCTGTTTGCCTTCTGTATTAAACTTGACGTCAATTTTATCTATTGACCCCGAAGGCATTGGGTTATGATTCCATTCTGGTACAGTGCAGCCACAGGTGGTTCTGATATCAGATATAAGGAGTGGTTGATTGCCCGCATTTTTGAATTTAAAAGTGTGTTTGACCACTGCTCCCTCAGTCACTTCGCCAAAATTAACATCCGTTTCTTCTAACACAATTTTGGCTATATTAGTTGTGTCTAAAGGCTTATCAGCACTTATGGGCATTCTGACAATATCAGAATTGCTCGTTTTACCGTCAATTCTGACTTCTTCTAAGCCATTATCCTTTTTACCGTCTTCGTTTTTACACGCTGACATTAAAAAAAATAGAATAAAAATAAAAATGTATTTCATCATCACGTTGCAATTTTTCAAGTGCGCAAAGTTAGTTCTTTTATTGAAAAAAAAGGAATGAGGGTGTTGATATTGTTTTTTCAAGATGGAGTTTCATGTCTGATATGTACGAGAGTGCTTTGAGTATACATTCACGATACATAGAGTTGACATAGAAAAGGTTTAAAATCCTAAAACTTTCGTAAATACACATTATTTTTGCCCTTATTGCGAAGCTACGGGTTGAGAGCGTTTCGTATATTTTTGAGTTGTACAAAAGGCTCCCTTGGGTCGCCCTTCGTACAAATGCGGTTTTGCAAAATTGCGAAAAAAAATCCTCGCTTCACTCAATCTTTTTTCGCAACTTTGCAAAACCGACGCACGTTAGTGGTAACTATAGAAAACCCAAACCAATAGAAACATAATGAAAGAAAAAGTATATTATACAGGACTGACATTAATAATAATTAGCTTCATCGGTTGTGTAATAAATTTCTATCTTTTAGTTTTTGGAATACCGACATTTTTGGTTGGAGCAATTTTGGTTTTTCTATCAAAACGGACAATTCAAGTAAAGCTAATCTCGACATTAACGCCAATTCTTTTATACATTCCACTGACATTTTTATTCTTATATGTTTACAACTATTCGACACCCAAAATAATTCTAATACCCAAAAATTTTGAAGGTAATTTGAGAGTTGTTTATGAGGAAAATTGCGGTGATAAATATGAAAAAACAAATGGTGTAAAAACATTGACATTTCCCAAATACGGAATATTAATTTTAAAAGAACAATTTGACAGACACATAAATTATAAATATTATTTTGTTGACGATATAGGAAGAAGAACTGAAATAGAACAAAGCCTTGATTTTAATAGAAAAAATCAAAAAAGACCTTATGTTTTTGTTAGTGGTTCAGGGATAATTGGACAGACAATAGAAGCTAACACAACAAATCAAGAAGAAAAAGGAATAACTCATTCGGACTTTTATGTTTACAACAAAGACAGTGTTTATAGAAACGACTACAAAACCCAAGAAAAATTTGACTCATTAACAACTGCTATAGTAAAGCAATGCAGACATGAAAATAATGGAAGCCACTAACATGGGTTTGGCAAAAGTGGGGCTTTAGTACTACGCTGAACATTTGAGCTTTAGTACTTGCTAAACCCCGCCCATCGCAAATCTGCAAACCGTTAGCAGTAAGTTCATCTGTCACCTAATATATTAAACAATGAAAATCGAATTAATTCCCGTTATTGAAATAGGCTATAACAATCAAGGAGTTCAAGCCCCGGACAAATATCCTTACTGGGAAAATTCAGAAATATGGGACGATTTTCATCTCGAATGCTACAAAAGAGCTGGTTTCAAAGACAAGTTGATTCCATATTTAAAAGGTTCTTCTCTATATAGGCTAGTAGATTTTAGTGAAGACAATTTGAAAAAACTTATCATAGACCAAACCCAAGATTTCAAAGAAGAATCTTGCTCCTTATTTGGCGGTTACGTTTTGCGTATTGACAATCAAGATAGACTTTTTCCACAATGTTGTGGCTTATTGGCAGACATTAATTTTTGGACAAAAATCGCAAATAGTCAGGAATCATATTATGAAGGACATCCCGCCCCAAAAATAAGTTTTAATGAAAATTCAATTATATTTGATCTGACAACAAATGAATTTGACGAAATTTTCCAACCACCACCACCTGTACTTGTATTTAAGGTTGAAAAAACACAATTAAGAAGCGCAATTGAAAAAACAAAAGAAGAATTAATCACTTTCGCAAAACGACTTAAAGAAATTAATTCGAAAGAAAATTTAAACATAACAAAGATTGACGACGTACTAATTTGGTACGACGACAACCGCTAAAAACTATTTTCAATAGGCGATTTGTCAGAATAATGCTTTTATACAAAGTTTGAACATTGTAATTCTAATTAACTTTTGTGCTAAAAATCCGCCACATCTCAGCTGCATAACGTTTCCTAAACATACCCCTCAGTATAAACCCCCTAAAAAATCCCTTTTTAAAAGCCCATAAACAATAAAAGCGTCTTGACATGACTCAAGGCGCTTTTATTGTTACAATGTGTTAATCCTCTGGATTTAAGCAGCAGTTTTGGATTCTAACATTTCATTTAACTGAAACTCGGTTAGATTCAAGTAATTATCATCGTTTAGAAGCTGAATGATGGTAAATGCATTCTCTTCGTTCAATGTTAATTTGAACTGCTCAAGTACATAAATAGATTGGCTAAGCCTCTCAAAGTGTTCAAAGAGTTGCTCACTTTCACTATTATTTAAATGCAAATTGGACATTGAAGGCAAATTTGCCCATGAATCAGAACGATGTGCTCCCGCAATTTCAGTCGTTTTGAATTTCTCTAATATCCTGCGTGTTTTCAATTCTATAAAATCAATTTTAGAGTCTATAATACCATACACATATTCAAGCATTGGTAATTTACCCCCCCACATAGAACCGAAATTAGTTGTTGTTTTTAATTGACCGTTCATACTAAAGTAATTTAAATGTGAATAAATGAACTGCCTTGGTTTTCTCAATTGTAAAAATGCAAGATATCGTCTTAGCGTTTACCTGTTAAAGTCAACAAAATAAAATCATGGATATTCATACCGCGCAATATGAAAAATAAATGACTTACTTTCGATAATTTAGTATGTTCGTGGGAAAATAATTTATTGTGGTGAGTGGGTATCCCGTTAAGGGAACTCACTCTTTAAAAAACTAAAAATATGCAGTAATGGGATATAATTTGCTGATAGCGTTCGATCTCAACTATACCCTTAATAGTTCAATAACTATGCCAATAATATAAATATTTAAACCTTTATACTATGTAAATCATTGAATCCCTCAGTTTAAAACATGCTTATTTTAAAATATGTTTTAAAACATAGATTTGATATATGCTTAAAACAAATTAGTTAATTAAGTTTACGTTATTTTGCTAATTCGGTTACATATTGGCTAA
>JANMYC010000298.1:0-3180 GCA_031381715.1 Saprospiraceae bacterium | reverse complement strand
TTTTACTTTTGGCTTATTTAAAACTTGGCAATACCGCAAGTATTTTTGAACAGGTACTGGTAAAGATTGAATATCCCCCTCAGTTAAAAGACCCATTTCAAGAGAATTTGTCCGTTGAAGATGCGTTAAAACGTCGTTCTTGAATTTGGCTTCAAAATTCAGGCTTGCCCAACCGCTAATCGCTACTGCCAATGCCAAAACATTAGCAATCGTTCCAAATTTGGCATCTTGCCAAACTGAAATAATGAGTATTTGCGAAATAATGGCGGCTATAATGGTTAAAGAAACCCAGTTTGAATTATCCATTAAAAATAAAATCATGGCTATAACGAACAATAAAGCAGTGGCAAACCAAAGCACACCAACGGGTTTTGAAATGTCTTTGGTCAATTGTACCATATTGCTATAACTAAACGCTTTGGCAAAACCCATGAAATGGATTAAGCCATGAATGAGCGTGATGAAAATGAAAGTGTATTTGATTATCATGTTGATTGAATTTTAAAAGATGAAATAGACCCCTCAGTATTTATTCTCCCTTCGCCTTCTGCCAACGCACTTTGGCAATCAATAAATCGTAAGTATTGCTCAACACATTATTTTCGGCTTCGGACAGAGACTTTTCGGTATCCAATAAATCGTTGTAAAGCAAGCCGCCTAATGCGTATTTTTGTTGATTGACTTTGAAAACTTGTTCCGCTAAACGATAATTGTCTTGGGCGTATTCCAAATTTAATTGGGCATTTTTCAAGAGCGTTTGAGCGTTTTGCAATTCATACAACACTTCTGCTTTTTGGTTATTCCAGTTGTTAATGCCGATTTCTTGACGGATTTTAAATTCTGATTTTTCCGATGCCGTTTTGTGTTGGTCAAGAATGGGAACGGATAATTTTACACCCAAATAATTAAAGGGCGACCATGTATCATTTTCAAAAAAATTGAAGCCGTCACTCTGATACAAAAGCGAATAATTGGCATAAGCCGTCACAGTCGGTTGCCTACCCAAAGCGGCTTTGTCGTACCGCAATTGGTTCAAATCATTGGTGAGCGCAAATTGTTTAATTTCCGAACGGGCATTAACCGTACTCGATAAATCGGCGTTTGGTTCTTCGTCTATTTCTTTGGTGTTCAAACTATCTGTTAATTCTATTGCAGTGAATGTGTTGATATTGAGGTTTTTATATAAATTATTTAGGGCTAATTCTAAATTTTGTTTGGCACGTTTCAATTTAATATCCACGTTTTGGTAGTCTAATTTCACCTTGCCCACATCATTTTCCTGCACCGTTCCCAATGCCAGTTTGCCCGTCCAGATGTCTAAATATAGTTTAGCGCGTGCCAAATTTTTTTCTAAAATCGTCCTTTCTTCTTGTCTGAACAACACGGCGTAGTAGGCTTCCGCAATGTTTAATTTTATTTGAACGGCTGTTTGTTTCACTACTTCTTTTTCAAAATCTACCGTCTTTTTTGAAATTTTAAGGTCTTGATTTAAAGACGGTTTGTAGATATTTTGGGTAGCGTCGAGTGAAAAATTGGTATTCACTCTCGTGCCAAAAGCAATCCGCATCGGTCCATCCCCCGTTATTGTCCCCCCAAAAGCACCTTCGGGCAACACGCTTTCTTGCAATTGCGTGTTGTATCTGATGTTTCCTGAACCTTCCAAAATCGGCAACCATTGGTCTTGATTTTTTTTGACCGCACTTTCCGCCACTCGACTATTGAGCAATTGCGTTTGCAATTCCAAACGGGTTTTAAGTCCCAACTCAATCGCTTCTTGCAACGACAATTTGAGGCGTGTTTGGGCATTTCCAAGCAAAAAGGCAAAGGAAAAAACCACCGAAATCGCATATTTTAGCGTTTTTTTCATCATTAATAATTTACATTCTAAATATTTCAACGGGTTCGAGTTTCACAATTTTTCGCATCGCAAAAAGGCTGCTTATGATGGAGATTGATAAGGTGACGGTTGCCAAAAATGCCAATAAAAGCGGCGTTATTTGAATGTCTAATGTATTTTTTGTTACTTGTACAAATAACATTAATAAACCATAAGCCAATAAAAAACCGATGGTGGAAAAGATAAGGGCTTGCCACAAAATAATTTTTCGGATAACCGCATTTGTGCCACCGATTGCCTTGATGGTGCCATAATCTTTGATGCGGTCTTTTACCGATGAAAACATTGTCAAACCCACAATTGCGAAGCCCGTAATGATGGCAAATATGATTAATACACCGAATGAGGCAACTGTTCCGCTACTGCTAATAAAAAAATCCAAACTCAATTTTGTAAAATCCGCACCCGTCCAAGCTTTTACATTCGGAATTTCTTTATTGATGGCGGCAACCACTTGTTCGGGCGTGTAGGCACTTTCCCATTCGACCAAAAAAGCCGACGCACTGTTTGGTGAAATGCCACAAATCTGTCGGGCAAGCTGTATGCTCATGAACGAATAAGCCAATCCTAAGCCACGTGCGCCTCTGGTTTGGGTGGCTAAAAAGACCGATTTTCCGTTAATTTCAAAGCGTTCGCCCATTTTTACATTGTTCAAAACGGCAGCATCGTATTCATCGGTCGTGACGGCACCACTTTGCAGCAAATTGTCCGTACTGCCGTTTGACACCCGCCACGGGCCTCCCGCAAACGTTTTTGTATCCACGCCAATCACGCTAACTGCGCCTTTTGTGCCGTCGCTAAACTTGGCAATTCCCGCCGCAACCACCATTGGACTGACCCGTTTTACGCCTTTCACCGACATCAATTCTCGGGCAATCCGCATGTCAATTGGGGCTAATTCGGACACTTGTTTGGTTTTATTATTGGCGACCCAAATGTAATTACCGTTGTTGCGTGCCAACGAAATCGTGCTTTCCAACAGGCTGACACCAATGCCGATATTCTGTCCAATCAGAAAAATGGACAGAATAATGCCGAACAAAATGCCGTAGGCTTTGGGCTTGTCGTACCAGATAAAACGAAGGGCTACTTTTAACATTTTTACGTTCTATTTTAAATTAATCAAACAATCCACTCGGCTGCCGATTAATGGTTTTTTACTGCCCGTTTTTTCGTCCAATCGAACGTGTACTTCTCGCACACGGCGGTCTTCTTGTTCCGTATTTTGGTCTTTGAACAACGATTTTGCTTTCAAAAATTCGGCGGCAAAAGTGACCATGCCC
>JANMYC010000293.1:0-7095 GCA_031381715.1 Saprospiraceae bacterium | reverse complement strand
CGCTCTACATATAGCGGCATCATCTACGCCCACAGCAATAATATTGTGGGAATCATGCGCCACGGAGGAAGCTATCGCGCCGCGTTTTAATCCAAAATTTTTAATAAAAGCTACGGCTACAGGCGCATCAAAATAGCGATTGACGACCACTATTTTTAAAATATCATCATTTGTAGAAGTAGTTGCAATCCCATTTTTAATATCAATTTTACCTTCAATTTTATTTGTAATCAATTGACCATCAAGGACTTCTATCACATTTATGGTCTCTTTTTTCAATAAAATTTCAAAATCACTTGGCTTTTTATGTGAAATATTAAAGTTATTCACAACTTCGGCGGGTTCGGTGTGGATAAAGCTGTTTCCATTTTCAGCGACCAATTCCCCATTAATGAATGTTTTTAAAATATTAAGATCATCAATAGAGTCAATTATAATGAAATCCGCCAAATCCCCTTTTTGCAGCGTCCCCACCTCTAAATTGTAATGTTCCACGGGATTGATACAAGCCATTTGAAGGACTTTGAATATGTCATTTCCTTTCGCTAAAGCCCGTTTTACGAGTAAATTGATGTGCCCAATGATTAAATCGTCGGGGTGTTTATCATCGGAGCAAAACATCATTTTAGCATAAAATTCATCAATAAGAGGCTCTAAAGTATTAAAATTTTTAGCAGCACTGCCTTCTCTAATGATGACTTTCATGCCGTTTTGTAGCTTAAAACGCGCCTCTTCAAGCATATAACACTCATGATCGGTGCTGATACCTTTTGACATGTATTTCATTGCTTGCTCGCCCACCAAACCCGGTGCGTGACCATCTATTGGCTTTTGATGCTTTTGAGCCACTTCCAGTATGCTCGATACTGAGGGGTCATCAAAAATCACACCTGGCCAATTCATCATCTCTGCCAAATATTTCACTTCGTTGAGTGAAAGCAATTCATCAATGTCCGCAGCGTCAAGGACTGCTCCCGCCGTTTCAAAAGTAGTAGCAGGTACGCAGGAAGGTGCCCCGAAATTGAACTTAAACGGTACTTTTTTACCGTTTTCAATCATATAATATACGCCTAATTTGCCCAGCACATTAGCAATTTCGTGTGGGTCGCTGACTGTACCAATTGTGCCGTGAATGACCGCCGTTTTAGCAAATTCCGTGGGCACGAGCATGGAGCTTTCGATATGCACATGGGCATCAATAAAGCCTGGGAGGATATAATTTTCGACGGCTTTATCTACTTTTTCAATATCTTTTATTTTACCATTTTGAATACTGATGCGGACAGGGTAAATGGCTTTTTGGCGTATATCTATTAAATTGCTTACGATTATCATATTAAGATTGTTATGGTTGTAAATATAGTGGATATTTGAATACTCGTTTTAGAAAAGCTGTGATAAATACGTGATCCACGCTGGTTAAATTTGAATTTTAATTAAAAATATCATGCAATGTCAAAATCAATAGTTTTAATCGTTTTAATAGGTAGCCTTTTCGGGATTGTTAAAGACCGCTATTTTATGGGAAATAGTGATAAAATAGGGGTTCCTTCCTCCACTTCTACAGCTACCAGTTTTAAAGTTGTGGAACTTTTTACCTCGGAAGGCTGCTCAAGTTGCCCGCCAGCGGACGATATACTGAGGGGTCTCGCTGGGCAGGATAATGTGATGGCACTCTCATTTCATGTGACTTATTGGAATCGATTGGGTTGGAAAGACCCCTTTAGCCAACCCGAATTTGATGCAAGGCAATATCAATACGGCTCTTATTTTAAACTCAATGGTGTTTACACGCCACAAGTGGTCATTAATGGGGCGGCTGAAATGGTGGGCTCTCGCCGAGCGCAGATTGAATCAGAAGTTTCAAAAGAGAATAAGAATGATACTGATTTTAAAATAGATTTGACTACTGATTTAAAAGATAAAAAGCTGACGACACATTTTAAAATCAATAAAAAAACTGAAAATAAGGTATTGAATATCGCTTTAGTCGAGCGGAATATCGAAACAAAAGTATTGCGTGGTGAAAATGAAGGGAGAACTTTGAAGCACGATAATGTGGTGAGGCTTTTTAAAACCATAAAAATAGCTTCTGATACTGAGGGGGTAATGGATTTCATGCTTCAAGCGGATTTTAAAACTAAAGATTGTTCAATAATCGCTTATTTACAGGATGAGAAAAATATGAAAATTGTGGCTGCTGCGAAATTAAGGTTGTAATTTGCCTTTTAATTCGTTCAGTTTCAATAAAAAAATTATGTGGTATTCCATTAGAGTATTTTTAATATTTCAAGCAGTTTTATATGCTTTTCCTTCATTTTGTGGCTCAACGGACACAACCCGTACCCGCATTTATTTGATTGGGGATACTGGTAAAAAGACGGTTTTATCTAAAAATTACAAGCAATTTAGCCATTTTATTAGCACTGATACACCGAGTTGCGTCTTGTATTTGGGGGATAATGTTTACCCAAAAGGCATTCGACCTGTAGGAAATAAACACCATGAAACTGATGTTGAAAAAATGAGGATTCAATTGAGTTTATTGAAAAATCATCGCGGGCAGATGTACATGATTCCGGGCAATCACGATTGGCAAATGGGAAAAATGAAGGGTTTGGAATATGTGCAAAGGGAGCAGGATTTGGTCAATCAATATTTAAAGGACTCTTTGACGCAATATACTGAGGGGGCGGCGCATTATTTCAAATATGCGGGTTTTGCGGGGCCTGAGAAAATCGAATTGGATGGGATTACACTTTTATTGGTGGATACGGATTGGTGGGTACATCGGCAAGTAGGGCATCCAGTTGGTTTGATAGATAATTCTAAAAAGAAAACCGAGCGGCTTTTTTTTGAACAGTTTGACTTTTTTTTAAAAGAAGCATCCGAAAAAGGTCAAAAAATAGCGGTAGTTACCCATCATCCTTTGTATTTGACGGGTAAAAACTCCGTAAAAATGCAACCCACGCGCTTTTTAATCACTTATACGCCTTTGAAATTGTTCGGTATGATGGGTCTGAATCGTGCGGCAAGAGGCATGTCACCGCAGCCGAATTATAAAAAAATGGTGAAAAAATTTGAAAAACACATTGCGCATTATAAAAATATCCTTTGGATTTCGGGACATGACCACGACCAACAGTTGATTGTAAAAAATAATGTAACTCAAATTGTATCGGGTAATGGTGGAGAATTTAGACCAGTTGAAAAAAGGGATAAAATGGCTAAATGGTACAATGATAAAACCACGGGTTTCAGTAAAATCGAATTGAGTAAAAACGGCGTTTTGGAAGTATTTTTTTATAACGATGAAGGAATTGAACTGCACAGAGCCGAAATCCTAAAATAAGATGGAGCAATCTCGAATCTCGAAATTGCTCCAAATTATTCTTGAAAGCGCTTATACTGAGGAATATCTTACTGTTTCTTACTCATTTTAAAAGTCCCATTTGGTTGAATAGAGTAGGCTGCCGTAGATTTTCCATCTTTCATATCAAATCTAACTGAATATCCTTCTAATCCTTTGAGTTTAAATTCATCCGCTTTGCTGGGCACGAGTTCATATTCGGGTTGACCCGGAACGGACATGTGAAGCGCTTTATCTTTTACTGATACTTTAACAATTGCGCCGCTGATAGTGTATTCGCCTTCGTATTTTTTGAGTTCAGCCTCAGTCAGTTTCAATTCAGGTGCATCTTTAGTGAAAACAATTTCACCTTTTATAGCGGATTCCAACTTGCTGTCGATGTTCACAATGTCGCCTTCATAATTCATGTTGAAACGCACTTTAATCCCGTCTTCGTCAACATCCTCTAATTTCGTACTGACTAATTTGAAAACATCATAGTGAAAATGTTGTAATCGAGCCGTATCTTTTCCTAAAACGGTGAATAAAGCAGTGTCATTTTTGAAAACTGTAAGGTTGCCATATCCATCATTTTTGTATTTTCCGACATAATCTTCCATATTGTGCGACGGTTTTGTCCCTTTTTTTTGAGTTAAATCAGCTTGTTTTTCATCTTTCTTTTCGTCTTTTTTATCATCTTTTTTAGGTTTTACTTGCGTGACCCAATCTGTTTTTTCAACATTTAAAAGACGGTCAGAAATCCAATTGCGAATCACCCCGGGCACTGCCGAACCGTTTTGATTCACGGAAACAAATATACCAATACTATCATTTGGGAAGAAGGAAGTGGTCGTTGAGAAGCCATCAATATTGCCGCCATGTTCAACTTGGTAATGCCCTTTATACGTTTTAATCATCCAACCAAACCCGTAACCATGGATGAACATATTGAGTTCACGCTTATCGGGTGTGTTTGCCATTGCCATTTGCGTTTTGATGGCTTGATTGTAAAAACTGCTTGAAAAAAGCTCTTTTCCGTCGTGTTTACCCACATTTATCCAAGTTTTGAGCCACTCGCTCATGTCTTTTGCGTTGGATGCGATGCTGCCTGCGGGTTCCATTCCGCTAAAATGATAGAAATCCAGTTTTTTATTTTGCTTCTTTTCTTCGTTGTAACCGTAGCCCAAAGAGTAGTCCTCAGCCTTTAACATAGCTGCCGTACTGCTCACAGTGCTGCTCATACTGAGGGGGGTAAGGATGCGCTCTTTGATGAGTTTTTCCCACGTTTTATTAGTCAATTTTTCAGCGAGTGCGCCTTGCGCCATGAACATAAAATTATTGTACTGCCATGTTTCACGCAATCCCGCTGATGCTTCAAAGTAGCGAATGGATTTGAGCATTTCAGCGCGATTGGTGGTCGTCCCTCGCAGATACCACGCTAAATCGTGTCGCGGCAGACCTGTGCGGTGGGTCATCATGTCCCGAGTGGTGACGTTTTTAGTCAAATTATCATCTTTAAAAACCAATTCGGGTAAGTAAGTGGTGACAGGTTTGTCAAAATCAAGGAGTTTTTCATCCATCAAAGTGCCCAAAATGGTGGTTGTAAAAGCCTTTGAACATGAACCAATTTGGAAAAGCGTTTGGGCTGTAACGGGTTTTTTACCATCAAAATCCTTGTAGCCAAAGCCTTGCGTGAGTACAACTTTGTTCTTTTCAACAATCGAAACCGTTGCGCCCACGGCGTTGAATTCCTTTAAAATGCGCTGCACTGCAGTATCAATGCCCGCCAATCTTTTATCTTGACTATAACTGAGTTGGGTGAAAATGAGAGCAACAAATAGGGGGAATAGTAGTTTTTTCATTTTTTTACTTTAAAAATTTGAATCAATTTCGATTTTCGTAAGGTTAATTTTTTGCAAATTCTTGCTTTTCTATTGAATTATTTTAAAAATTGGACTAATTCTATTTTTTCATGGATTAAATCCTCGGTTCTATCTTTTTACTGAGGGGTACATAGTACTACTTTGGCACTCTGGGAAAACCCTTGTCATCCCGAGAGTCGGGATGACAAGGGTTTAATAGTGCCAAAGTAGAATTATGCATTTAATAATTTCATGGCTTCTTCAGGATTTTCAACTTCAATCACCAACTGACTATAGCTGCTATCTTTTAAATCAACAATGATACAATTGGCTGATTTTACAACGTCCCAAAATACTTTTTTTCCCTTGCAATAATAATAAGTACCTGCTTTGATGATAAAAGGAATGTGTACGCCCGGCATTCTCACACCCAATTTAACTTTATTCCATTCTTCAACAGCAGTAGGATTGCATTGGACGCTTACTATGTTTTCGATGGGCACAGTGATTTTATTTTTAAAAGCCCATAATTTGTGAAGTCCTTTTACTTCAAATATGAATTGGTCGTTTTCTTTTTTAATCGCTATCATGACGTTTATTTTTTAAAAGTGATTTAATTAATTTTGATGATACAAAGGTGATTTCTTTTTAAAATATTCCAAACATTAGGTGATGAAGCCCCAAAAGAGTGGATGAACGCAGTACACAAGCTGATGAACTCAGTTTGTCATTTCATACTGAGGGGTATCAAAAAATGACTCTATATTTGAAGCATGAAAAAGGAAATAATATTCGATATAAAGGTTTGGGTGGTGGTATTAATTTTACTGCCATTGGGCGTGTTTGGCAAAAATTTAAAAGATAAATTAATATTAGTCATTGCTATTTGGTTGATTCTGATGCTGCTTTTTTATCCGCATAAATGGCTTTTAAAGACCTATTTAAGCAATAAAATGTGGTTGAAATATGGAATTGGCGTAACACTTTTGGTATCAGGTGTCACGATTCCTTTTGTATTTTTATTGAAATTTATGGATGGAGGAGACCAAATTAGTTTGATAAATGCATTCATCGGAAACCTGCTTTTATTATTTTTCATAACCGCTTTCAACTATGCTTATAAAGGCATTTTACTCCAAATTCAATATGAAAAAACGAAACGCCGACAAGTGGAAGCGGAGTTAAAATTGCTACAATCGCAAGTAAATCCGCACTTTTTGTTCAATACATTGAATAATATTTACTCTCAAAACCTCAATAACCACGAAGAAGCGAATGAAATGATACTCCAAATGGCGGATTTGATGCGCTACCAAATAGAATCATCGAAGAAAAACGAGGTCAATATTCATGATGAAATTGATTTTTTAGAGAATTACATTGCCCTCGAAAAACACCGTTTGACGGATAGAATAAAAGTGAGTTTTGTGGTAGATAATGCCGAAAATGTGGATTTAACTATCCCGCCCATGCTTTTTATTCCTTTTATTGAAAATGCTTACAAACACGGTATCAGTGCCGAAGGCGAGTGTTTTATCACTATATTTTTAGGGATAAAAAACGATAGTATTTCATTTAAAACTGAAAATACCATTCCTTTGCGTAAGCAAAAAGTTAAGTCCACCAACACGGGTTTGGAGAATATTAAAAAACGCTTGGATTTGCTTTTTCCTGAAAAACACCGACTCGACATCACAACGGATAACCAAACGTATAAAGTTAAATTGGATATTAAAATATGACTTTAAAATGCCTCATTGCTGATGATGAACCATTGGCACATACACTGCTTGAAAATTATATTGCTCGGCTCAAAACCCTTTCGGTCGTCGGGCACGCCTATAATGCCTTTGAAGTCCTCGATTTTTTAAGTGAAAATCCAGT
>JANMYC010000289.1:0-3376 GCA_031381715.1 Saprospiraceae bacterium | reverse complement strand
GTAGATAATTAGAAATATCCTTGTTAATATCGCGGCATAGCCGCAAAAGATTCAATTCTTATGCGGCTATGCCGCGACATAAATATGTAATTTTGGAATATGGCTACCGAACTTTAGGGGCGATGCCCCAATTTGTACAGTAATATTACTCAAAGTATAAATATAGTTGTATTTGTAACTCTATTTCTTGATTATATCTTGTCAAGCCTTTTTCAACAAATTTAATACAAGAATGTAAATTTCTTTTTATTCAGTGTGCTACTTTATCAAACCGACATTTCCCACAAAAAAATTTAAAATTGGCATTTAACTGATTTTCGCTTTTAAATATTTTAAGCACAATTCGTTTAAAGTAGTTAGCATTGAAAATGAAGTATTTAAATATTATTTTTATTTGAAATATCAAGCCCTCGCCAAATAAAAAAGCGTGTGGGGAATGACGGATCAAATGTTAATATGCTGCTTAAATTGAAAGTTAATATTAAAATCAAAAAAGCCCTCGCACACAAGTACGAAGGCTTTTTTTTAATATCGAAATACCCGAAATTTATTTCGGTACCATGTTCGGATTCAATAAATCATAAAACTGGTCAAGTTTAGGGAGAATAATGATGCGCGTACGGCGGTTGATTGAACGACCTTCTGGCGTATCATTTCCAGCTAAAGTTGTGTACTCGCTTCTGCCCGCCGCAATCAACCTTTTAGGGTCGATTTTGAAACTTTTTTGAAGCACACGTACCACTGAAGTTGCTCTTTTTACACTTAAATCCCAGTTATCGTCGACACAGCCGTTTTTGATAGGCACATTATCCGTATAACCTTCAACCATAACCTCTAATTCAGGTCTTGATTCAATGATTTTGGCAATTTTACCCAATACATCATTGGCTTTATTTGTGATGTTAGCACTACCACTTTGGAACAACATTTTATCGGATAAATTGACAAAAACTACCGTTTTGTCCACTTTAATATCCACGTCTTTATCGCCCAATCCTTCGGCTAAAACGCCTTTGAGGTTCACGGCAAGAGCCAAATTAATGGAGTCAGCCTTTGTTTTTGCCTCTTGTAAAAGGTGGATATATTTATCTTTTCTCTCTAATTGTTGCAAAGTTTCCTTTACATTTTGATTAGCCGATTGAGATAAAACGGTCAAATCACCCACTTGAGAAAGCTGCTTGTCGCGGATTGATTTGAAATCAGCCACTTGACCTTTCAAGTCGTCGATTTGTTCTTGACGCAATTTAAGCGTATTTTCAAGGGTTCTGTATTCACCTTTGAGCTTTTCTTTGTCTTGCTCACAAGCAGAATTTTTGCGTGAAAGTTCACTCAAGTTTTCACCGCATTTAGCCAAATCTTTGTTGGCTAAGTCAACTTGGGCTTGAGTATTCGCTTTGAGTGCATCGTACTGTTTTTTACTGACGCATGAAGTCATCATCAGACCTGCACATAGGACAATAATAAATTGAGATTTCATAGATAGATTTTTGTTTTATTTAAATAAAATTTAAAAGATGAAAATAAAAAGAGTGTGAGTTTATAACACACAAAATGATATATTTGTTTTAAACTTAAAATATAATATATTGAAAATAAAATACTTATATTATTTTGATATTCATTTTATGGGTTCAATATGCATTGTGCTCGACGTAAAAATACTATCTTGTAGAGAATATCCTATATCTTTTTTTAAATTTTTAAAAAGCATTTTTAGCATTTTGGCGAAAAAAGAATGGGGAATTTGAAAAACAAGTGGGCGTTTAAAAAGAAATTGTCGGTTATTTTAGCCCAATTACTTAATACCCCCTCAGTATTACAGTCAATTTTTCACTTTTTAAAATAAAAAAAGCGAAAAACGTACATGCTTCATGTAAATTCTTCGCTTTTTTAAGATGGAATAGGCAAATTATAGATGCAATCGCTCTTTTCTGAAAAGTAAAAGCGTCTCATCTTCTACGTGGTCAGGGTCGGGCACGCAGCAATCAACGGGACAAACAGCCGCGCATTGAGGCTCCTCGTGAAAGCCCACGCATTCCGTACATTTATCGGGAACGATGTAATAATAATCGTCAGATACGGGACTTTGTTTGGTTTCCGCATCTATTTCAAGCCCGTTACTATCTAATTTATAATTGCCTTTTACAGTATTTCCATCGCTGATAGCCCATTCGACACCACCTTCATAGATGGCATTATTGGGACATTCAGGTTCGCATGCGCCGCAATTTATGCAGTCGTCAGTAATCATTATTGCCATTTCGGAATCAGTTCTATTTTAATATTTCTGAAATATCTGAATCAATGTAACATTTCATTGAAACACGAAGTTCAAATTTCGGTGCAAAATTAGTGATATTGAAAAGAATAGTGACACAAAATTTTATTTTTTTATAATTAAAGTTTTAAAGGTATTTTTGGTTTTTAAAAAAATTAAAACCCTCACACACCATTTTTTTTAAAACATGCATCATAGTGAGTAGAATATATTTAGTTTTGGACTAATGGGCTTTAAGTAGTTAGGCTAAAATAACCGACAATTTCTTCTTTAAGTCGGCTCTCAAAATTATAGAAAATTCTCCGCTGCGCTCCGCATTTTTTATAATTTTAAGCCCGACAGAAATTGTCGATTATTTTTAAACGCCTACTTATAATTCTTAAACATTGAATTTAAACCAACTTTCATTTGACTGAATTTGAAATCATACAGCTTTGTCAACAGCAAGACCCACGGGGGCAAAAGATGTTGTACGACCGATATGCACCAAAGATGTTTGGCGTATGTCGGCGTTATGTTTTGAATCGGGAGGATGCGGAAGATATATTGGTGGAAGGCATGTTCAAAGTCTTTGATAATATTGATTCTTTTCAAAATGCCGGCAGTTTTGAGGGTTGGATTCGGCGCATCATTGTTAATGAGGCGTTGATGTTTTTACGTAAAAAACGCTTATTAATCGTTGATGCAGACGCTTCTGAGTTGAATACGATTGAGTTGAGCCACCCCCTCAGTATAGAGCATGAATTAGCGGCGCAAGATATCTTGAAATTATTGGAGCAGCTGCCTACGGGTTATCGCACTATTTTTAACCTTTATGTTATTGAAGGTTATAAACATATCGAAATTGCAGATATTTTGGGCATTAGTATCAATACCTCAAAATCGCAACTCATTTTAGCAAAGGATAAATTGAGAAAACTGATGATGATAAATAAGTAGTGATATACAATAACTTGGTTCAAGTTTTAAACTTGAACCAAGTTGTGTTATAAAACTGAAGTGATTACTTTGCTACGCAGTCGCTTTCGCTCCGTTTAGCCACTGATTACACTGAAATTGACTGATTTTGCACTGATTTATACGTATTTTTTTCTAAAA
>JANMYC010000224.1:0-6690 GCA_031381715.1 Saprospiraceae bacterium | reverse complement strand
TTTGGTTATGAGCGCGGGCGATGATGCGGTTATCACAAACCACAACGGCACCTACGGGTATTTCACCTTCATCATATGCCTTTTGTGCTTCTGAGAGGGCATGTTTCATAAAAAAATCGTCGGATAAAGTCGAAACCATGTACTAAAAAACTATTTTTTTCTTTCCGTTACAAAATATACCAATTGCTCAAGTGAAGTCCGTACTTCAGATTCAGGGAACCCCCTCAGTATATCAAAGGCTTCTTGCCTAAATTTGAGCATTACATCCTCCGCATATTTCAAGCCACCACTTTTGCGCACAAAATCAATCACCTCTGCTACTTTTGCCGGCTCTTCATTGTGCCTTTTGATATTGTTGATAATTCTGTCTTTTTCCTGCTTTGTGGCATTATTGAGGGCATAAATGAGGGGCAATGTCATTTTCTTTTCCTTGATATCAATGCCCAACGGTTTACCCACATCATCCGTTCCGAAATCAAATAAATCGTCTTTTATTTGAAACGCTATCCCGATTTTTTCACCAAAAAGGCGCATTTTTTCTACTAAATCCGTATCTTTAGTGGTAGAGGACGCGCCAACGGCACAAGCAGCGGCTATGAGTGAAGCGGTTTTTTGACGAATTATTTCATAGTAAATCTCTTCTTTGATATCCAGTCGGCGGGCTTTTTCTATTTGGAGGAGCTCCCCTTCGCTGATTTCTTTAAAAGCATTAGATACGATTTCGAGTATTTTAAATGCTTCATTTTTTAAAGCCAGTTGAAGTCCTTGTGTCAAGAGGTAATCGCCCACAAGTACCGCGATTTTATTCTTCCAAAGAGCGTTGATGCTGAAAAATCCGCGCCTTTCAAAGCTGTCGTCCACTACATCATCGTGGACTAAACTGGCTGTATGGAGTAATTCAACAAGCGAAGCCGCTACAAAACTGGTTTGGTTAATTTCACCACATAGTTTTGCGCTTAAAAAAACGAACATTGGGCGCACCTGCTTTCCTTTGCGTTGCACAATATAAAACATTATTTTATCAAGCAAAGCGACATCACTGCGCATGGAATCCCGAAAGTGCTTTTCAAACGCATCGAGCTCAGCGTCAATCGGCTTTTTTATATCATCTAATTTCATCAATAAATATTATTGAGCGGTGTGCTAACTTTTTAAATTCGCTGTGAATTTTTTGGGTGAAACACCTTTAAATACTGAGGGGGTAATATTTTATTAAATTTTGGCGCAAGTTAGACAGATTTTAGATAGAATTGTCCAAAAAAACATAAGCATTTTTAAATAGTTCTGCTTTGCTCTTTTTTAAAAAAGAGGATTAAAATCTTCTGAATATGCTGAATTTTTAAATTTTCCGCTCTATTTAAATATAAAATAAAGGGATTTAGTTTTGTGTAAACCCTATTATCTTATTTTTTTGTAAAATAGGTCATGTTTAGCTTCAACCAGCTGAATGGACGGATGAGGGGGTATTGCGGCTGTAAAATTTGCTGTTGTTTAATTTTAAAGGTAAGACACTTTTTACAATCCTCTTGAATTTGTGGCTTTCGTCACTACCTAAATACTGACAAAAAATGTATCTTTGTCTTATCATTAAACGCTTATTGAACAATACGGTACTAAATCATGGCATGCTATGAATATTCACAAAGTAATTGAACACACCCTACTAAAACCCGATTGTACGCTCAAAGATATACAAGCACTCTGTGAAGAGGCTTTGCAGTATCAATTTTATGGTGTCTGCATTCCGCCATATTATGTACGTGACGCGGCTCGCATCATGAATGAACGAGCTAAAGTCATTACCGTAGTTGGCTTTCCGATGGGTTATTCAACAATTCCCTCTAAAGTTGAAGAAATAAAAAGAGCCATAGATGAAGAAGCCGATGAGATAGATGCCGTGGTCAATATTTGTGCAATAAAAAGCGGAAATTGGAATCACGTCAAAAGCGAAATAGACAGTATGAGTAGAGCCGTTTCTATGCGGGGTAAAGTATTCAAGTTAATCATTGAAACGGGACTTTTGACAAGGGATGAGATGAAGCAAGTGCTCAAAATAGCCGAAGACAATGGTGTGGATTTTATTAAAACCTCAACGGGGGTAAATGCAGACGGAGCCACAGTGGAGGTTGTGAAATTTTTACGTGAAAACTTATCGCCAAAAGTTAAGATAAAGGCATCGGGAGGAATTAAATCTTTTGAAATGGCAGATAAACTTATTCGTGTTGGGGCGAATAGAATAGGAACATCCAACGGTATCGCTATTGTAACGGGTGAAAAATAATTTGAATTTTACAATTTTAAAATAGAATTTATAAAAAACTGAAAATCAACGTATTATGAAGAATATTATAGCAGTAATTATCGTTTTGTTCTTAGGAATTGAAGGAATAAAAGCTCAAAATGTGGTTATCAACGAAGAGCCCATCATCAGTAGAATGATGGAAACGTATGTCACGGGTGGAAAATCCACAACGTCTCCAACCACGAATAATACCGTTCAAGTAATTGATGGATTCCGAATTCAATTAATGGCAACTACCGACCGTTTGAAAGTGGATGAAGCACAATCGCTATTCAATTCCCGTTACCCAGGCGTTTACACAGGATGGTCGCAGGCAAAGCCATATTATAGAGTGCGAATTGGTGGTTTTTCTTCTCGCACGGAAGCCAGTAATTTTTTACAAAAAATCAAGAGAGACTATCCCGACGCTTATATCGTCCCTGATAGAGTGAAAACATCGGAAATTACGACTAATTAATATAGATTTTAGCGTTTTTAAGTTAAAATATTGCCTAAATACTGAGGGGTATCCTCTGTTTCAAAAAGCACATGTTATCAAAAGAATCGGGAGGAGGTGGGAAAATAGACTTCGTTATGATGTCTTTTTATTTGAGTCTAGCGGCTATAGGGTGGCTCATGATTTATGCTGTTGGTTATAAGCAGGATTATGGATCTATGAGTGTGAACGATTTTTTAGTGAAAACATCGGTGGGAAAACAGACTATATTTATTGGAATTTCTATTATTTTGTCCCTTCTCATCTTTTCTTTTGATGCAAAGTTTTGGCGTGTGTTTGCTTACCCTGTTTATGGTTTTGGTATATTATTACTTATTTTAGTGCTTATTTTTGGCAGAGAAATCAATGGTGCTAAAGCATGGTTCAGCTTTGGTGGATTTGGATTTCAGCCAGTTGAAGTAGCTAAAATTGGGACAGCACTTGCATTATCCAGCTTTCTTTCCACTCCAAGTGTTAGTTTAAAAGAACAACGGACACAGCTAATCATTTTAGGAATATTAGCTATTCCTATCTTCTTTATCATGCTTCAGCCCGATGCTGGTTCGATGTTGGTTTTTATCTCATTCAGCATTATGCTTTATAGAGAGGGGTTTTCTCCTACGCCTTATATTATAGGTATTTCGTTAGCTGTTGTTTTTATTTTAGCTTTGGTATTAAACTCCAGCGAATTGGTGATGTATCTGATGATGCTAGCCTCACTACTATTTGCTTTCAATATTTCGGATCATCAAAGATGGTGGTTGGCGGGCGTCATTATACTTATTTTGTTTTCTGCTTTCTGCTTTTTTAACGGGGAGACCACTATTGCTTTGGTGACAATGCTTTTAACGGTCATTGTTTTTATCGTGACACATAGTAAAAGAGGGCGTTTTAGATTGGTTATTGTGACTACCAGTTCGTTATTAATAGCTTCTATGCTCATATTTGCTACCAGTTTTGTGTTCAATAATGTATTGAAAAAACACCAACAGGAGCGTATTAATGTATGGCTTCGCCCCGATAAATGTGACCCTCGAGGAGTAGCTTACAATTTGAACAGCGCAAAAATGGCTATCGGGTCGGGTGGATTAGAAGGCAAAGGTTTTCTTGAAGGAACTATGACCCAACTCAACTTTGTACCAGAGCAAAACACGGATTTTATCTTTTGCACAGTGGGTGAAGAACAGGGTTTTATAGGCGTATTGGGCGTATTGGCTATATATATTCTTTTCCTCGTTCGGCTTGTTCAGATAGGAGAGCGGCAACGCTCCAATTTTGTACGGCTTTATGCTTATTGCCTTGCAGGCATTTTCTTTTTTCACTTCTTTATCAATATCGGTATGACTATGGGCATTATGCCTGTCATCGGTATTCCACTCCCATTTGTATCCGCGGGTGGATCTTCTCTATTGGGATTCACAACTATGTTGGCTATTTTATTGAGGCTTGATAGCAGCAGGTACGTTATATAGCAGCCCTATCCATTTAATTCAAATAAAATATAGAGAAAGTAGCTTTTAAAAAAGCTGTTGCGAATGTCTAACTAAGCCATTTGTGTGAAATCTTTGTGTAATCTTAAAAAAATTACAGAAAATTTGTGACTTTACTGACTTTCATTTGTCTAAAGCTTAACTTTGTTTACAATGTCACAATTTACGAGTTTTTTTAAGTACACAGAATTTCAATTTTACCATATAAACTTAAAATTCATTAATAAATAAATTCAAAAAGTTTAAACACAAAACAATATATCTTAAAAATTACCTAATACTAACTTATTATCAAGTCACAAAATATACTTTTATTAACTTATATTAAATTTATTTAACTTACTTTAAACGCAATTATTACATGCTAAAAGAATTCAAGGCATTCGCCATTCAAGGTAATTTAGTGGATACCGCTATCGCTTTCGTAATGGGTGCCGCATTCGGAAAAATTACAGCTGCATTTATTGATGGTATGGTAATGCCATTGGTATCAATGCTTACTCAAGCTGACTTTACAACTTGGAAAACAGTTTTAAAAGCAGCAGTTATCGGAGCAGATGGTAAAGAAACCGCTCCAGAAGTAGCCGTTAAATATGGTGATTTTGTATCTGCAGTTATTTACTTCTTAATTGTTGCTCTTGTAATGTTTATGATTGTGAAAGCAATCGCAGCAGCTAAAAAAACAGCAGCAGCTGAGGAAGCAGCAGCACCGCCACCACCACCGCCAGCAAACGAAGTACTATTGGGTGAAATCCGTGATTTGTTGAAATCAGGTAGATAATCAAGCAATAGCAATAAGCTGAAAATCAAAAAGCAGTTGGCATTCGCCAACTGCTTTTCTTTTAGGCGACAGTGCCCAATCGGCTGACCCCCTCAGTATATTACTTCATTTTTGCCAACTCACGCTCAAAAATCTCAGGGAGTTGATTCGGTTTTAGGTTTTTAGCAATGATTTTATGGTTTTTATCCAATACATAACATTCAGGCGTGATATCCACATAATATTTTTCATGGTATTTGCTCTTTAAAGGTGGATCCCAAACATCCGTCCAGTTAACACCATACTTTTTAGAAAAGCCTTGCCATTCCTCCATACTTTTAGCATTGGCAGCAATGCTATATACCTCAACACCTCTGCTTTTCCATTTGTCATATACTTGTCTTAGATGCGGTGTTTCCTCTTGGCAATGCTCACATTCTGGATTGTAAATGTAAATAACCGTAAAATTGGCTTTTAAGCCATAAATTGATTTTAATTCACCTTTTGGATTCGCCGCTACCACGTCTTGACCAATCATACCTAAAAGGCTGCACTTCATTTCTCTTGCAGTCTTGCGCATACTTTCGATATCTTCAACTTTCTGACCAATCCAATCCGCTTTTTCGGGCGTGAAATATTTTAAAACAAGGTGAGAATAGACAGCATCGCCATCCATCAATTTACCCACACTTGGCTTAAAATTATAAGTAATCCAATTAGCCGTAATATTGAAATAGTTCTTATTATTAAGGGTTTTATCTATCAAATATACCGCAGAATTAATAACTGAATCGGGATGTTGAGTGGTTAGTTCATACATGTATTTCTTCAATTTATTAAAAAATACGGGGGTATGTAGTAATCTCACATCCGTGAAGTCGAAGTCTTTCCACCAATCTTCTTTGTAATTAATCATCGTTTGCATACTGTCAAGCGTTCCATTCGCTTTATAGGTATATCTCAATTTAGGATTTTGACCCGCTATTTTGAATTTAGCCACAAAAGAATTGGGATATTTTTCTTTCAATTCAATAATTTTTGCATCTCGCTCAGCAATAAGTCTCGCTTGCTCTTTTTTAATATTGTCAAGTTGTGGCGAGCCGGGAGCGTACTTTCTCATCTCTTGCGAGAGATTGTTAAAAGTTTGTTCCATTGCTGCTTGATACTTTTGGCTTTCAAAGAAAAGTTGATTTTCTAAAGAACCTTCTACTTTCATTGAATTGATTAAATCCCCTTTGCGCGTGGTGAGTTTAAAAGTTTCACCATTGGCAACCAAAAACTGAATATTGGCTTGATCGGGTAGCAATATAAAAAATAAACCATCAGAATAACCTGCTTCCTTACTTGTAAATTGAATAGTACCATCAGCACCAATCCGAGCAGAATCTGCTAAATAATTGGATTCAGCATAAACACCAATCAACTGCGCCGACCCCTCAGTATAACCCACTATTTTAGCAGTAATTGTCTTTGTTTTTTGAGCTGAAAGAGACGAAAAAGAAATAATAAAGAAAAAAAGAATCTTGTATATGTTCATGAAAAGACTAAGTTTTAATAAATTTTTAAAACAAATTTTAAAATAGAATACAAAAGAAACTCTATTTTAAATGAGAAGCAACTATACACATAGGCTTTTAGAAAAAATTAACAGTTCAATAGTAAA
>JANMYC010000217.1:0-4012 GCA_031381715.1 Saprospiraceae bacterium | reverse complement strand
TGTGGGACAAAACCTATTTAAAGCAATGGCCCTAAATACCAAAACAACGGAAAGCCAACCCTATCAATTTATTGTAAATTTAAAATCAAAAACGACCCCCTCAGTATCGGGCGGTTCTGCAAGCGATATTCAGTTGCATTTAGTCGTTGTGGGTATCAATAAATACAAAAATCCGAAGTACAATTTGAACTATGCTACGGCTGATGCGACGAGTTTTAAAGAGGCGATTGAAAAAGGTGGAACAGGTATTTTCAGTAAAACAAATGTGGTTTTTATTGGCGATGACAAAGCGACAAAAGATGGCATTTCAGCCGAATTAGAAAAGATAAAAACCACTGCAAAACCGCAAGATGTTTTCATTTTTTACTATGCAGGTCACGGTGTTTTGAATCAAAAAAAGGAGTTTTATTTAGTGCCTTATGACGTGACGCAGCTTTATGGACAAGATGACGCTTTGGCGCAAAAAGGTTTCAGTGCCAATGAGTTACAACAATTTTCAAAAGATATAAAAGCGCAAAAACAGTTATTTATTCTCGACGCTTGTCAATCGGCGGGGGCAATTGAACAAATCGTGGCGGCGCGCGGTGCGGCAGAAGAAAAAGCGATTTCACAACTCGCTCGGGCTACGGGTACGCATTGGCTCACGGCTTCGGGCAGTGAACAATTTGCGTCGGAATTTCAACAGCTTGGGCATGGCACCTTCACCTACATTTTATTGGAAGCATTGAGTGGCAAAGCGGACTTGGGTGGTGATAAAAAAATTACGGTGAAAGAACTTGATGCGTATCTGCAAGAGCAAGTTCCTGTGCTAACGGCGAAGTATAAAGGAACGCCGCAATTTCCTGCGAGTTATGGCTTTGGGAATGATTTTCCGATTGGGGTGGTGCGGAATTGACCCCCTCAGTATTTCAACCATTTTTCGTCTATTTTCAAAGAAAAAAACATCATTATTTAATTCTAAATCCATTAAAAGATGTCCAAAAATAAAATAATCCTCATCAGCGCAATGCTGCTCCTGTTTGCCGTAGCGGCTCGGGCGCAGGAAATTATCCAAATTGCACCGCCGGTTCTATCTCCGCTCCCGGGTGCGTTTGCCTACTTTGCGAATAGCGGCATTAGTTTTAGCATAAGCGAAGACGGGCAATATGTCATGGCTTCAACGGTTCGGGAAGGCAAAGCGTGGAAATTGCCGACGGGCGAACTCGTTTATCGGTTTCAAACGGGGCAAGCGGGAAGCGGTCACAGCGTTTTCTCGCAACGAGTTGAAGGCATTTATATGACCGACGATGGCAAATTTATTTACCCTTCGTTGAATAGTAATAAAGATGCTTCCTTTACCGTATTTGATGTTGAAGCGGGGAAAATAATTGGAAAAAATCCGTTGGTGGATTCTATACAATTATATACGTATCAAGAGCGCGTAAAACCAGCGAAATACCCAATCGGTGAAGCTAATCAAGCCGCTTTGCTAACCGTAAAAAGGGATTTTAACAACGGTGGCAGAGTAGAGCCTGTAACAGTAGCAAAATACACCGAGGATTTGTCGCACCCAGGCGAAACCATTATTGTGTATTTGCAAGAGTATTGTGGTAGCAAAGATTGGATAAAATCCAAAGCCGAATATACCGTAAAAGAATTGCGGGCAAAACAACAAAAAAACAATCACTGCCAATTTTATGACGTTCACATTGCACGCTACAATCCCACAACAGGCAAGGCGGTTTATATCGGCAGAGCATTGAAAGAGCCAAGCCATTACGATAAAAATTATTTGTACATGAATGTTTCTCCCTACGGCGATTTGGTGCATTATTCAGAAAAAGATTACCATGCCGCTTACACCTTAGAGGGGCGAGAACTGTGGCGCGTTGCCGATGGTTCGAATAGTGAATTTATGAAATTTGATAATTCAGGAAATATCGTATTGCGCGAGCAAGTAGATGCAAGCAATGTGTCTATCAATACGTATAATAAATTGGACGGAAAAATTATCACGAGTTATAAATTCCCAGCGGATAGCCAAAAATATACTTCGGATTATCCAAAATTAAAACTCATAGAACAGTGGGGAATGTACGCCATAATTGACCAAAAAGGCGAAAATCCAATGACAATTGGGCTTTACAACATCAATGATGGTAAGTTTGTCGTAGCACTTACCGACCAAGAAGGCGCAGAAAGATACTCAAAACAGTACAATAAAAGCCTAAGTGACTACAACGCACAGACGCAAGCAAACATCAAAGCAAATCAAGATGCGTGGGACAATCACATCAAGCGAGAAGCCGTCCGAGCCGAAGAAATACGGAAAAAAGTAATCGCTGAATCTGCCGAACACGCCAAATATTTTATGACTTGCCCAAAATGCAACGGCATCGGCTATTTTTCAAAAAGTGGTTACTCTCCAGGCAGTTCCAAAACAACCGAAGGAACGGTGCGCAACACCATCACAGGCGAAATCAGCACCCGCGTAACGACCACAACGACAACGGGCGGTGCATACACGGATTATGAAGTATGCCACTACTGCAAAGGTAGGCGTGAGGTGAGCCGTCATTGAGGTAAAACGTGAAATTGAATCAGTATAAATTTTTTAAAATATGACCATTAAAAAGATAATAATTGGCGGTTTTATCGCACTTGTGCTTGTTTTTGCTATCCTAATTGTCAAACTTGTCAAGGACGACAAAGAAAATTGGGTTATGCAAAAATCTACGCATTCCAAAATAATGGACATTTATGGCGGCGATTCAAGTAGAACCAAACTGCAAATGATGGAACTTTCCGATGGTCAAAAGTTTAAAATCCCTCAAAATTTGATGGGGAAATTGAGCGTAGGCGACAGCGTTTTTAAGGAAAAAGGGCAGGGTTTTTATAGGCTTAAGTCCATGCAAATTAAGAAATGACCCCCTCAGTATCCCGCGAGTTATGGGTATGATTATTCGATTGGGGTGGTGAAAATTTGACCCCGCAGTATTTTTAATATTTTCAAAAAAATTAAATTAAAAATGGCAATAAAAAAGCTGATTATCCTTTTTTTTATCGGGCATTTCACGGCACTATTCTCTCAAACGCCCATGGTTGCTTACCGAAAAGAAGGCATTTGGTATTATTTTGACACCAATGGTAAATCCATGTGGGCGCCTTTTATGGATGTTGCGGGCTTTCCAAGCGGCTGGTGTAATGGCTTATTGAAGGCTTCAGCGATGGAAATTACGGGAACTACGGCGACAAGTCTTGGCATATCTCGCCAGCAAGTGCTCTATAATGTCAAAGGAGAAGTTGTTTTTAGACCTAAAATAAAAGGCAATTATCGCATTACTTCTGGTATGGACAAGGCAGGTTATTTTCAGATTATGGCGACCGATGAAGGGCGGGTTATACTGTGCGACAAAGCGGGAAATGTGGTCTATGAATGTCCTAATGCAACTGGGCAGTATCTGGGCGACGGCGTTGTGGCGTACCTCAAAACCGAAGAAGAATTGATTGCCGATGGCGACAAAAATTACATTTTATTTGATGTAAAAACGAAGAAAGAAATGGCTGCCATCATGTGCTCAGGCATACGCGGCGACTTTAAAAACGGGTCGGTTTTCTGTTACAATACCGCCACAAATTGGGGTATGTTGAACCGTCAAGGGCAACTCAAGCAACCGATGATTTGGGAAGGAGATTTGTTTGAAGAAGAGGAAAAACCGCAGCCACTCGATTTCGGGTTTCTTGCGTTAAAATCGCCTAAAACAAACCTTTTATCGCTCATAAACAAGAGCGGCGACGTGGTTTTGAAGGAAATCAATGAAATTGTTTCTTTTTCTAAGGACTATTTTCAATGTCGTTTTAAAACGGAAGATTACAGAACAACGCATACCTATGTCTTGGAAGGAGCTAAAATGACGGAAATTGACCCTAAATATGGCAAAAGTTTTGTCCCTACTGAGGGGGTTCTTTTGTTGCTCGAAGATGCCCAAAACAATCTAACAATTACCGATAAAACCCTCAAACCGATTGCTAA
>JANMYC010000190.1:0-1890 GCA_031381715.1 Saprospiraceae bacterium | reverse complement strand
GGAATCCCACCTTCAGGCTGATGTATTTCATCTATGATTAAATTATTCCCCGCTTCTGAATTTTTTCCAATTTTATTGTATAAAAAATAGATAAGAATACCCGCAAAAGGCAATAAAAATAAAAGCCAATTATGATTATATCGCAGCAGCGTCACCTCATCCAAAAGCCATAAAAACAAGGCAACCAATGAGCCTACTACCAAGGAAACAGGCACAACAAGAACCGTCCACTTTAATAAGTGAAGCATAATTGCCATTTGATCAAATGAACTTTCTATTTGTTTCATATTGCATTATAGGGAGAATCTCGGAATTATTGAACTATTTTCAATAAAAATACTGAGGGGGTAATTGAAAAATCTTTCCGAACCAATCATGAATCCGCTTTAAAAAACATTAAATATGTGATTAAAATCATCTCACACCTAAATTTTTTAATCGCTATTCTTTTCATTAATGATACCCCTCAGTGTAAAGCACTTTTTTATAATTAAAATGCTTTAAAAAAAAACCAATTAATCATACCGATTCGGCTTGAGTGCTTTAATGTCCACGCTTATTTTTTCACGCCCAATAATTTCAGAAACCAACTTCCCCGTTGCCGGTCCCAAACTCAAGCCCATCATCCCATGCCCCGTAGCCATCGTCACATTTTTAAAGTTCGTCAACCGCCCAATGTACGGCAATCCATCCGGCGAACAAGGGCGCAAACCACTCCAAACCGCTTCTTTTTGCGGCAGTTCTACTTTTAATTCGGGATAAAAACTATTCACACCGTTCACAATCCCTTTCACCCGATTCATATTCACAGTCAAATCAATGCCCGCAATTTCCATCGTACCCGCACAGCGCAACGTGTCGCCCATTGGCGTAGCCGTTGCCCGTGCCTCAAGCATAATAGCAGGAATGTTAACCTTTTCACCCAAACCCTCAAACATCATACTGTATCCTTTTCCACCTTGTAAAGGCAATGAAATACCCAGTTTTTCGCTTAAAACACCCGACCACGCACCCACTGCAATCACGACTTCATCAAATTCCAGTTTTTCGTTTTCAGTTAAAACGCCCGTTACTCGTTGATTTTGAACATCAAAACCTTTCACTTCTGTTTTATATGAAAACTGTACTCCTTGATTGTGAAGATATTTTTTTAGATTTGAAACCAATAAATTAGGGCTTAAATGGGCATCTCCTGGGTAAAAAACGCCACCAATAGCATTGACTTTGGTATTCGGCTCCAGATTTTGAACGTCTTTTTCACTTAAAACATGGGCTTCAATCCCTGCTTTATTAGCAATTGCCGCGCCTTCCGCTTCCTCGTGCGCCATTGCAGGAGTTTGGTACAACATCATCAACCCGCGCTCATGCCAACCAAAATCAAAGTAATTTTCCTTTTGAAAATCCTGATACAGGGTTTTACTCAACAAACTTATATCCCTCAGTATCGGAATGGATTTTTGGACATTAGCCTCCGTCGAATTTTTATAAAACAACCAACCCCATTTCACCAAACTCCCACTCATCCGCGGGCGAATATAAAACGGGCTCGTCGAGCTCAACATCCATTTCAACCCCTTTGCAATCATCCCCGGCGCCGCCAACGGAATAATATGGCTCGGCACAATCATCCCAGCGTTGCCATGCGAACAACTATCCGACAAATCGCCTTGCTCAATAATCGTCACCTCATGACCCCTTTTTTGAAGATAATGGGCTGAAAATAAGCCATTTATCCCTCCACCGATGATACTTATTTTACTCATTTTCTCTTTTTTAAAATCGTTGTATTCAAAGTTGATTGTATTTTTATGAAAAATCAGTATATTTGTAATGCATTTTTCAAAAATATTATATAGAATATGGCTTCCGATTCTCAATCTATAAAACAAC
>JANMYC010000158.1:0-2091 GCA_031381715.1 Saprospiraceae bacterium | reverse complement strand
CAAGCCCAAATCGACGTTTTTCAAGATGAAATAAATGATTTAAAAGAGGAACGTAAAAATAAATCCAATAAACTGCAATTGCGCATTTTTGAACATTTCTCATTTCTGAATCAGAGGGGCGAGAAAAAGAACTTATGCGATATATTTCCCATTTTCGATAATAATTTGCCGCCTTCTGGTGCGGGAGAATGTGCCGCACCTAAGCTTTTGCAATATGCGTTTCTCCATGGAATGAAGCCGATTGCTATGGCCGAGTTTTGGTGGGGGCAATCACCTAATTCAGAAATTCGTAAACATGGATTGTTTTATCCTGCGTGTAAAGGAAAGTGCGAACCCATTTTGGCGCACATGCTCGATGGCATTTTGATGGATGAAAATCCTCTACTTCTGAATCCAGCGGAAGGAAAAGAACTAGAAGTAATCTACGAAGATGAATTTTTATTGGTTTTGAATAAGCCCGCTGAATTTCTTTCTGTTCCAGGTAAAAAAATTGATGATTGCGTTTTTAGCCGCATGAAAGAAAAATATCCAGATGCCACGGGTCCCTTGGTTGTGCACCGTTTGGATATGTCCACGTCGGGATTGATGTTGATTGCTAAAACTAAAGATGTGCATCAAAATCTCCAAAATCAGTTTATAAAAAGGAAAATTAAAAAGCGATATGCAGCATTGTTGGACGGGATTCTTGAAAAAGATGAAGGTTTAATTGATTTGCCTTTGCGGGTAGATTTAGATGATAGACCTCGTCAACTTGTTTGCTATGAGTACGGAAAACCTGCGCAAACAGTTTGGAAAGTCATTGAAAGGCGTGATTTTACAACGAAAATCCACTTTTTCCCAATTACTGGTCGCACACATCAGTTGCGTGTACACGCATCTCACCCACTTGGGCTGAATCTCTCGATAGTTGGCGATGATTTGTATGGTGAAGTTGCAGATAGACTTTATCTCCACGCGGAGGCGTTGGAATTTACGCACCCAATAACCAATGAAATGATGAAAATAGAAGCGACGGCGCCTTTTTAATTTTTAAAGGTGAACATTATAGATATTGAGGGGTTTTACTGTATTAATCATCAATATAGACCTAAAAATATGCCTTTTACTCGCCTTCGCCTTATTTTAGGCGACCAACTCAATATTCAACATTCATGGTTTCAAGAGAAAGACGATACAACTTTGTATGTTTTAATGGAAATATTGAGCGAAACCAATTACGTTCGGCACCATATTCAAAAAGTGGTCGGCTTCTTTTCTGCCATGCGCTCTTTTTCAGAAGAACTCCAATCTGAAGGTTTTAACGTAGAATATTTTAAACTGGATTCAAGCCATAATCTTCAATCTTTTAGTGGGAATATCAAATATTTAATAGAAAAATACGCCATTAAAACGTTTGAATATCAATTGCCTGATGAGTACCGATTGGATATTGAATTAAAAAATTTAGCGCTTGAGTTATCCGATACAGAAAGCCTGTCCCGAGAACTCGGTGGGTGTATTGTGCAAGCTTTTGATACCGAGCATTTTTTAAGCACGCGCTCGGATTTGGCGGAGATGTTTAAGGGTAAAAAGACCTTTATTATGGAGCCTTTTTACCGTAAAATGAGGGTTAAACACAATTTATTGATGGAAGAAGATGGCGTGACCCCCCTCAGTAAAAAGTGGAATTTTGATGAAGAAAACCGTAAAAAGCTGCCCAAAGGTACCATTATCCCGCCTCCCGCCCATTTTTATAAAAACGTTTCGGCAATCACTGAAATGCTTGAAAAACATCAAATTCAAACGATTGGCAATATTGATGCCGCCCATTTTGATTGGTGTACTACACGCTCAGAAGCGCTTGAATTACTCCAGCATTTTATTAAAATTCGCCTACATTCCTTCGGCACTTATGAGGATGCGATGACTCAAAAAGACAGTTTGCTTTTTCATTCAAAGCTCTCTTTTGCTATGAATATTAAGCTCATTTCACCACTTGAGGTCGTCAAAACTTGCATTGAATATTGGGAAAAACATCAAAATACCATTTCAATTGCCCAAATTGAGGGTTTTGTCCGTCAAATTATCGGTTGGCGGGAATACATGCGGGGT
>JANMYC010000155.1:0-2331 GCA_031381715.1 Saprospiraceae bacterium | reverse complement strand
TTTTAGATTGGTGCCCATGTAGAGATGAGGATTTGATTATTTGAATTAAGATATGCAGGATTTTAAGGATGGATTAGGATTTTTACGTAGCGCGGAAGTCCAGTTCCGCATATAAAAAATCCTAAACTATCCTTGAAATCCTGCGCATCCTAATTCAACAATAATTGCAGTTATGTTAAATACTCTTTAAACACTTACTTCCTCAACCAAGACAAATATTCCACAATATCCCTAATCTCCCTTTTGGATAAAGTTTCACCCATTGGTGGCATACCTGAAGGCAAATTTTCTCTTTTAGCAATCCGTGAAGCAGGTATCACCAACGGCTCGGCATCATTGGTTTTGATGGTCAATAAATTGTCCACCTCTTTCATCAAAGTCCCAACAACCTCTTGACCATCTTTAAGTTTCAGCGAAACGCTGCCGTAACCCGGAGCAATTCGAGCACTGGGTTCTACCAGAGCTTGAAGTAGTTGCTCTCTTGAGAGCGTGAGGGCAATATGGGTCAAATCGGGACCCACCGCACCGCCTTCACCGCCAACTGCATGGCACCGCACACATTGAGCTGTCGAATTATAGTTAAAAAGGTCACGTCCTACATTTCGAGTGCCGCCATAAAGCGCGTCGGCGTATTCCTCCATGGGTGAATTAGCTGGTTTTAAAGCCGCTAATTTGGCTTTCAAATCAGTTGAACCGGATGCATCCACAGCTTCTTTTAACTCTAAACCGAGGTTAGGTGACAGCTTTTTATCCTTTAACTTTTCAACCAAATCATCTAAAATGGCTACTGTTTTATCAGCATCCAATTTGCTCATTACCACTAATAGTTTTTGTTGCTCTTTTACGCCTCCTTTTGAAAAAATAGCCTTCACGATAGCAGGTAAATTTTCCTTTGAAACGGTGGAATTACTTAATAATCCCAAAGCAGTGGTGCGGACATTTTCATCGGCATCCTGCATGCCGTCTTTTATTAAAACTTCAATTTTAGGGTATTTTAACTGATTTAAAGCGGGTAAAATGGCAGTTTTTACTCTACTTTCCTTCGTTTCAGCGAATATTTTAGCCAATATTTCATTAGAGTTTGAAATATCTAAATTAGCCAATAAACCCGATACTGCAATCAAGGTTTCAGCGTTGGTTTCTTTTAAAAAAGAGGCAATATAAGGTTGAATTTTAGCCTTCACTACTGAGAGGTCTCTTTCAATTTTACCCCTAAAACGACCATCCACGCGGTCTAATACTGAGGGGGTCGCCCAAGTGCCGAGCGTAGCCAACGCTTCCGCTTTGATGTTGTCATTGATGTCCGTCCTTCTTGAAAAATCAATCAACATATCCAATTCTTTATCGCCACCTACCCGTAACGCTGCGTTAATGGCGCGACGGATTAAGGGCTCAGAAGTGAATTTCTTTTCTTTTAGAACGGCTGCCAAAGCGGGTAAAGCGGCTGGAATAGATAAATCATCGTTGATAGCTCGAGCAGCTTCCGTCACGATATATTCATCATTGTCTTTTAAAAAGAGCGCAATATTCTCATTTGCTAACTTTCTTAAAACCAAAACTGCCGCCGTGCGCAAAGCCTTGCTTGGATTATCCGCCAAAGCAATCATTGGTTCGGCTTTTCCGATGCGCGACAAAGCCAAAACGCCCGCGTGACGGATGTATAAATCCTCATCGTTGTTCGCTTTGAGCAGTGCGATAAGTGGTTCAATAGCGGCTTGATGCGCCAATTGCCCCAAAGCCTCCGCTGCAAAAAATCTAAGGCGATAATTGGCATTTGATAAAAAAGGGATTAAATCATTGCCAACACTTTTGATGTCTGCATCGCCGAGCATTTTAATCGCTTGCACCGTTATTTCGGCATCTTTATCTTTTAAAAGTGGGATTAAAGACGCTGAATAGGCTTTATCAGCGCGGGCTAACTGACCCATTCCCCAAATGCCATGCACGCGTGCCAATTGGTTTTCGGTCTGATTCATGGCTTTTATTAAAAAATCAGCTCCCTTTTTACCTCTACCCGCCAACTCAAATTGTGCTTTTTGGCGAATGCGTTTATCGGCATAAAAAAGCGAAGTGTACAACATTTCAGGAGTCTGCTTGGTATAATCCAACTGCATCAAACGCTTGGTTTCAAGGCGAACGGCTTCTAAATCGTTTTTATCTTTGGTGACATCCAATTTCCAAACGCGCCCGTAATTCTTTGTATCCCAACCATTTATCCAATCAGCCACGTATAAGGCGCCATCAGGTCCGAATTGAATGCCCGTAGGTAAAACACCGCTTAAAATATCCTTTTCACCATTTAATTCAAACGATGCGCCTTTCGGTTTTAAG
>JANMYC010000154.1:0-1953 GCA_031381715.1 Saprospiraceae bacterium | reverse complement strand
ATCGGGCGAAGGCGATGATAGCCGCTCTACATCAGCCGCCACATATTGGTTCGGTTTTTCTAAAACAGAAAATCCAAATGTCTGGAATGAGGCCTCCGCTTTGACTCACGCAGGAGCCAACACCCCTCCTACCCTATTCATCAACAGAGGCGTGGATAGAAAGCACGCGGGCCGCGAAGAATATCGTAAGAAAATAGCTAATTTTAAGATATATTCAGAGGTACAAACCTTTCCCAATTCACCCCATTCGTTTTGCTTATTCAATCCATGGTTTGAGCCCACGGTGAAATATGTGGTGGATTTTTTAAAAAAGGTATTTTAAAAACCTTTATGGTTCGTATATTTTGTGGTAAAATATTCAAAAATCTCAATTTTAAAATGAAAAATAAAGCTCTTTTAATCGTATTTTTTACAATTGCAACGACGCGCATTTTCGGACAATTCAACCCCGAAAAACCAGACCTTTGTCAACGCAGTTTTTATACTGAAAGCCAAGCCGTTGAAGTTCATCAAGCCACGGCTAAATTATACACCGATAAAACAAGTTGGAAAAAACGTGCTGCACAAATAAGGCAAGGCATTTTAGATGGTGCTGAAATTAAGAAAATCAGCCGTAAAAAGCCTAATAATATTGTCATCAATAGTAAAAAGTTGCTCAATGGATATGCTGTAGAGAATGTTTCCTTTGAAAGTATAGAAGGTATTTACGTTACGGGAAATCTCTATACCCCCCTCAGTATATCAGACAAAAAAGCTGCTATTTTATGCCCACATGGTCATGGCCCCGACCCCCGATATAAAGAATATACCCAACAACGCTACGCCACACTCGCTCGAATGGGTGCCGTTGTTTTCGCCTACGATATGGTCGGGCAAGGTGATTCAAAGTACTGCGACCACAAAATTGAAAAAGTATTGAAATTGCAGTTGATTAACAGCATTCAAGCGGTCAATTTTTTAATAAGTCTTCCTTTTGTTGATAAAAACCGCATTGGTATCACAGGCGAATCGGGCGGTGGTACACGGACCTTCCTATTGGCAGCGGTGGGTGAGCGCATAAAAGTGTCCGTCCCTGTGGTGATGGTATCGGGTCATTTCTTTGGTGGTTGTGCCTGCGAAAGCGGAATGCCCGTACACAAACGCCCGACGCATCAAACATCCAATATTGAAATTGCCGCTTCAATGGCACCCAAACCTATGTTGGTCATTTCAGATGGAGATGATTGGACAAAGCATACGCCAGAGTTTGAATATCCCTTTATTCAACGGATTTATGGTTTTTACAAAGCTGAAAACCAAGTGGAAAATGCCCATTTTCCTACCGAAAAGCATGATTATGGCGTTTCAAAGCGGATGGCAGCCTACCCTTTTTTAGCGAAACACCTTGGATTGGATTTGAATAAAGTAATGAAAGACGGTAAAATTGATGAATCAGCCAATACCATATTGCCCACAGAATCGCTTCAAGTTTTTAATAATCAATACCCAAAACCTCAAAATGCCATCAATGGAAATGAGAATATTGCTAAAATTTTAGATAAAAAGTAGCTGTTTTCAAGAAGGTATAATTAGCAAATTGGTTGTTTGGTGGCCGCAACATTCCAAAAGTTTTAAACTTTTGGAATGTTTACGAATGCAGTCATTTTTCAAGAATCTTGCAGCGTTTTTATCTCTTTTTTAATCGCTTCAATCTCTAAACCCGTTTTCTGAGATTCTTCAAAAGCTTTGGGGTATAATTTTAAAAAGCGGTCATTCATAATACTGCTCAGTGCCACATTATTTTGATAAGCAGCGCGCGGTGTTTTCTGATCCATGATGGAACGGTAAAACATGGTTCCCTCCCCAAATTCATTCAAAACGTGTTGATAAGCTTCGTTAAAAATATTGACATCGCTGGCAAGTTTTTCAAAAACAGGCTTCAGCGAAGCTGTATATTGCTTGGTTAAGAGTAAA
>JANMYC010000123.1:0-7234 GCA_031381715.1 Saprospiraceae bacterium | reverse complement strand
GTTTAGCAGCTCACAGGCTTCGTTCAACGTAATCCTGTCGTGGGCTAATCGCGCCACTACAGGCTTAAGTGTTGGCTGCTGCCTTTTTTGTGGGTTTAATTTATGAATGTAATAATTGCTTCGTCATTTTTTGAAGCCTCTGCATACACTTTTTGAATTGTCTGAAAATATTCTGTCAAGTAATTTACTTCGTCTTCGTTTTCCCAAATATTTGGATACACTTCAAGTTCTGTCATCCTTTTAGCGTCATATTTTTTGCTTAATTCCTCAATTGATATTTTTGAAATTTCTTCATTCAATTCTTTAACTTGTTCGGGTGTCAAATATTGTCCTGGCCCATAACCTAAGTCTTGTTCTTCGTCTATAATTTGTCCGCTGAATAAAACTTTTGCTAACGGATGAGTAGAATTATCAAAATTTTGACCTGTTAGTAAAAAAATTATTCCATCCCACGATTTGTCAATGTCAACCAATTTCGGGTCTTGAACGTCGTCTTCACGATAAATTCTGTTTTCTAAAAGTGAACTGTCTTTTAAATATTCTTCAAGTTCGGTTTTCGTCACCCGAAATAAATTTCCTATCATACTCATAAGTCAAAGTGTATTTTGTGGTTTAAAAAATTTTCAAATTATGCAGGATGTCGTTTAAGGGAGCCTTTTGCACAACATTGACGGCTTGGCGATGTGGCGGCATTTGAAAATCGTCAGCCCGTAACTGCTGCTGAGTAAAGTTACAAATGTTGATGATAAGAACTACAGCCCGGCGTTATTCGTCGGCTTGAACTAAAGCCGAATAGCGAACCAAAAGTTGAGAACATATTCGTAGCCCTGCCATATTGACAAACCGCCTGTTGTACGCCGCTTTGGTCTCACAATAGGGTGGACGTGCCAAACTAAAATGTGAAGCCATAACTAATGTAACCACCAGGTATAAGTTTACTCTTAATTATTCCAGGTGAGAACCCAACTCTGAACAAACCGTTCTTTCCATACCGACGATAACCAATGTTTAGGCTCGGATAGAGTGTCTTGATTGAATAGTTAGGATAAACAAAAATATCTGCAACGCCTCTTTGATCATCACTTATTTCCTCTACTACCAAGTATTGCAGGTCTATTCCAAGTTCAAGAAAACGGTTTTGTCTACCTAAGAGGTAATAGCCACCTCCACCAGCTGTTTTAAGATTTAAGTATTGAGCAAAGTTGGAACCCACACTGATACGAAAACCGAAATTCTTGCCTGCGACTTTATGGTCATAGTTCAGGCTGTGAATAAGCCCTGTCTTGCCCAACTCAAAAGATAAAGCATTATGCTTTGGCTTCTCAGTTGTCTGCGCAAAACAAAGTGTCACAAAAGAAAAAATGGCAAAGACTGTAGTTAAGGTATGTTTCATAAAGTAGTGTACAACGTTAAGGGTTTGGCGATGTTGGTATTTTGAAAATTGTCTGCCCGGAACTGAAGCTAAATTTACAACTAAAAGCCGAAGTTAACCAACTACTGCCCAACATAATTCCGTCCGCCGAAACCACAGCTTGCTTCAATGTCCAGCTCCAATTGCACAAAACCTTTTGTTATGCGTTCGTGCAACTTTTGCCACTTAGTTAAGTCTTTAATTCTTTTCAATTCAAAATTCCCCAATAAAATATATACGCATTTAAACCCATATAAAATATTGCTGGCAAAGAAATCCACAGACTATCTTTCAATTTAACTCTTACAATTAAACCAAGCAACATTAATATGGCAAGTCCTCCAGATGATATTAATAAAATAGGCTTAAATAATAAACCTACTAATAGCCCAATAGCACCCAAAATTTCTAAGATAATTGTCAGAAGCCCTAATTTCTCTAATTTGAAGCGTTTAAACTCACTTTTCATGTGAGGTGAAATGAAGTATGAAATAGAATATGCTAAAAATGATAAACTTGATATTAAAACACTCGAAATAAATAAATAATTCATAGCTAAATTATGTCTAATGAAACTAATGTAATGAAGACACATAAAATCAAGAAAAATAATGAGGGTAAACGTTTAAAGAATGGATTTTTTATTTTAAAATGGAAATATTGAGCGGATAACATAAAAAAGCCCATCAGAATAGAAGGGATAGGAATTAATAATGGATACCAAATTCCCACGATTAATAAAGTTGCCAGCGAAATTTTGGATGCTCCCACAAAGGTTCTGGTTAAGTCACTTAGTCCAAATTCTTTAAATTCTTTCATGATTACATCATATCGAAAAATCCAAACATAGGCAACTGATGTTGCTACAATAATTTGCGCTAAAATTAGGTAATTTGTCATTTTATTTAATTTCTTTTTAGTTAGTTGTCGTTTCTGTTACTCAATTAGTTTCAAGTTAGCAACTTTGCTCAAGCATGAGGTACAACGAACAGGGCTTGTGGTCAGGTTGGGGTTTTGAAACTCGTCTGCCCGAACCAATGCTAAATAGAATTACAAATGCTGATTGTTATTCCGTCCGCCCCAATATTGCAAAACCCAATGTTGGTGGCAGTTAATTTGTCAACGGGTTTCTTGTCTTTGCAAAATCTGTCGGCAAAAGTTCCATTGTTTTGTCAACCGCCACGTCAATGTTTGTTGTTTTGAATGAATTATTTGATTGTGAATTGTCCAAAGTCAGCCCTATTTCGAATGTGTCCTTGTTGCAAAATATGATTGGTGATTTGAAATTTTCGCCTGGGAGTTCAAGAATATTACTAAACCATAAATTGTCGTGACTAAAAGATGGAAATAATTTAAAGAGTTTCTTTTTAAAAGCTAAAAATAAGTCAGCATTAAATAAAGTCTCTCGTTTTATAATTCTTTCGTACTCACTTGTCCACCTTTTTTCTAAAAGTTCGTCAACAGTTAATGTCAACAAGTTTAAATATTTTTCTGAAATTCGAAAGTTGTTATAATTGTCTTTAAGTTGTCCAACAGTATGATTTTTTGAAAGCCAACAGTCGATTATAAAAGCAATATTTATCAAGTCCGAAGTGGTAATTTGTCCTGCAATTATTTCTCTGTCTGTTAATTGAAGTTGCCTTTCGTCGCTCTCCAAAAAATTACAAACTTGAATATTTCTGCTTTTAAATTCTGCAAATGCCCAATTATCAAAGTTCATCTTAAAGGTCGTGTCTTCACTTGTCAAAAGTTTAACAGAAGAATTTATTTTATCTAATTCAGATTGAAGTATCGTTGTCAAACCTGTCATTACTGAGTCGTCATTTTTAATTGTCACCAACTCATAAATATACGAAACGCTCTCAAAACGTAGCTTCGCAATAAGTGCAAAATTAAGTTGTATTTGCGAAAGTTTTTAATAAAAATTATTGTTTTAAAAATCCATATCATCAAGAGGGCTTTTTATTTTTTTAAATGACGTGTTGCAAAGTAAAGGTTGTTTAAATAATGTTTCACAATAAGTTAAAATCAGTGTGCTATAACTTAAATCCTGTCTACAATAACTCAAAAACTAAATACAATAACTCAAAATCTAAATACATGAACTCAAAGTCTAAATACGAGAACTCAAAATCTACATACATGGACTTAAAATTTACATACATAAACTCAAAATCTACATACATAAACTTAAAATCTGTATAGATTTATTGGCTCACCTTTTCATAATTTCTAAATACCCACTATTTTTTTTAACTTTATGGCTTTTTACAAACTCATTTTATAGATGTAAAAACTGAACTATGCGCCATTTATTTCTCCTTTTTACTTTCGTTTTCCTATTCACCCATTGTAAAAATGAGGACGCTACCAAATCCAATAAAAAGGTATTTCATTACAATCAACAGAATCCCATCACCTCGCTTGACCCTGCTTTCGCAAAGAATCAAGCCATTATGTGGGCGGTAGAACACATGTACAATGGCTTCGTGTATCTCGATGATTCATTGAATATCATTCCGTGTTTGGCAAAGCGATTTGAGATTTCAAAGGATGGTTTGGATTATACTTTTCACTTACACGATAATGTGTTATTTCACGATAATGCTTGTTTTAATGATGGAAAAGGGCGTAAAATGGTGGCTTCTCCGCTGGAGTTGCGTTTTATGTTTTATTTTCCGTAGGTTTCACCTACGGTTATCCATATTTAACGCCTTTAGCGTTTCAGCAACAACTTTCGTACACTAAGAAACATATTTGAGTTTTTGGATAGAGTTCCGAATCTTGATAACGAAACCAAGCGTTGAACGAAAATAACACTTTGAATATACACATTACCCCACCATCGCGCCAACATTTTGTTGTGGACTGGCTCTTTGTCCAATCTTTGTATTTCAATCAATAAAGTATTTCATAATCTCCTCCGTTATGATTGAATGCCCCTTTGCATTGGGGTGGTTAATTTGAGACATATAATCATTTATGCAATCACAGTCTGCCTTTAATAGTTTAAATCTGGAATAGCTGTCTGCTATACCAATATCGTATTTCTTGGATAATTCTTTTATTTGATTCGAATGTTTCTCCAATTCATTGTCCTTGTCCGATAAATTAACTCCTAAGTCTGGGGAAGGCGTCAGTAGAATTATTTTAATTCCCTCTTGTTTAGCTCTTTCAATCATTTTCTCCCAAGCTTTCCTTGAGTCTTCAAGCCCAACCCCTCTATCATTTAATGCGTAGTCGATAAATAAAACGTCAGGTTTGTGATTTAGAACTTCGGTCTCAAATCTTTTTTGTCCACTTACAGATGTCTCACCGCCTATCGAAGTGTTAATGACATTAATTACGGCAAAAGGATATTTATCTTTTAATTGTTTAAGAACTTGAAAAGGATATGAGTCGAATGTGTTAACAGTAGGTGTCTTGAAATATCCGGCTGGAACGCTATGTCCGTGGAATACAAAATTAATTGTCCTGTTGTTAGGCCATTCTTTTTTAAACTCCTTTTTTAAATCACTTAAGTAGTCTGGATTTGTTGCTATACTTTCGTCATAACTCTTATCATAATTGTATGATGTCATTGAAAATAATAACGCAATAATAGAAGTGACTCTCATTTATGTCTATTTTTAATTAGTCTTTACTTTAAGGCTCACACACAACAAAAAAGTATTGGCGAAGCGGGAGAATTAGAATTCCTACGGTTCAAATTTAGCACAAAAGTTTAATAGAATTACTACTATTCAATTCCGTTGTCTTAATTCTTATCCTCTTCCCATTGAAATGGAGGCTGTTTTGGTATTTTGATTCTCGGAACTGACTAATTACACATCTAAAGGCGGGTTATGAGCGCATTTCGCGCCATCAAGTCAATGGCTTGGGATAACAGGGGATTGTACCCCCTCAGTATTTTGGTATATTTTTGCTCAATTTGTAGATACTGGTAACTTCTGATAACTCAATTTAATACTTGGAAATGCCGTTAGGCATGTTATATCGGTAGAAAAAATAGTTACTATTATGGAGTTCCGTAGGAACGATATATTGAAAACATATTTTAATATGCTGTTTCTACGGAACTTGTGGGCTTTTTAAATTATTTTCTACCGATATAGAATGCCTAACGGCATTTTTAGGTATTAAATTGAGTTCTCCGAAGTTACCAGTAGATATTATTAATCAACTATTCTGCTAATCTCTTGAAACACAAATTCAGTCCCTTCGCTGTCTTGATTAAGATTAAACTTGAGGTTCTTTAATTCAGCTCCTGTATAACCTTTACCTTTATTTCTAAGTATTCCTTCAATTCCTTTTTCCGAACCATTTATCGTTAGAACAATTTGCGCACAAAGTTTCTCGCCTTGTACATGTGCACTTATGTATTTTGTGCTACCGTCTTCTTTATAAGTGTCCAACCAATAAGTTAATTGAGCCTTATCAACTTTCGCTAAATGTTTCGCTAATTCGTCTTTATACTCTTTTTCGTTTGGGGAATATGTGTCAAAGATTGGATTTTCATTATTACAAACGGGTCTCTCACAAGAGACAATGAAAATAAATAAGTAGAAAACGGATAGAGTTTTTATAATATTTATTTTCATTTTAAAAGTTTTATCATTTGCAAAATGTTTTAGATATAGTTGCCCTCCTCTACTTGTGTGTTCAGACAGAGTCCGAACACAACAACACCCAAGCAAAATGCTAAAGACTTGCGACAACGGGTTGGTATTGCTTTTGATACCCCCTCAGTATTTTGAGGCGATAATCTTAAATTTTACTAACAATCCATGTGATTTTCGATTTCAACTAATTTGTTATCCTCAAATATTAAGAAGAATTTATCATCACATTCTTTACATACGAGTAAAGGTACTACGATTCTTGGTTTAGATTTTTCGTTTTTGATTGAATATCTGATTTTATAACTCTTAGGAAATATATTTTCTAAATCATTTAATCTTGTACTTTTATTCAAAACAATTTTGGGCGTAACAACTTGTTTATCCGTACTCCTGAAATCGATTAAACCCAAAGCAAAACTATCTTTATAAATCTCAAAAACTGTATTTCCATAATAGTAGTACGTTTTTGTCTGTTCATCATCACTAAAAAATGAAACACAATATTCACTTTCTACAACTTTTCGCATTGGTTCGTTAAAGACCTTCTTCATTTGGTTTGTTTTGCCATAAATCCTAAGTTTGCCCTCAATCAAGACGCTGTCGCTGTCCAAGATATCATATTTATTGAAATATTCTTTTTCGCTTTCGCTTAAAACTTTTTGATTTTCAGTAGATTTTGTTGTTTGTTTTTCTGTTTTTCCAAGTAATTGTCTGTAAAAAACTATATTTTGAGTGTCTACTTCATAACTCATTTTATTAGGCGGAATTTTATTCGTTATCTTTTTTAACGCAACTATACATCCATAATGAATTGACATTCCAAGATATTTACGAAGATGTGAAACTCGTGGGTCATATGCTAATTCTAACAATTTATCATTATAAAAACTGTCTTTTTTTTCTCCGATTTGATAAATTGCTTCCATTATATTGTTTTTGTCATCACTAACTAACATTTTATTGATTTCAGTTCTATCGTATTTTGAACATGAAAATAGTGAAAGCAATAAACTTGTTGTTAATAGCAAAATAGCGATTTCTTTTTGTTTTTTATTCATTTTGTCAAATTTATTCGGGTTCTATTTTCTGATTGTCGAGAACAATCCAGTTAGCTTAAGTCTTCCTCTAAGAACGGTGGCTTTTGTGGTAAGTCTCTGACTTACCATATATCTAAAGGAGGGCAATGAGCGCATTTTGCGCC
>JANMYC010000118.1:0-1660 GCA_031381715.1 Saprospiraceae bacterium | reverse complement strand
TCGCGCAGTGCGTTGGGAATATCATGATGCTTGTATAGGCTTCATTTTTTGTCAACTGCCATAACCGCCCAATTGTTGGCAGAGAGTGAAGACCAATAGCGCGCTGCGCGCTTTAAATTTCATTTTTCCTTGTTATTAGTTGTGTAAAATTATTTCGTTTTGGTAGAAATCACTTGAATTAGGCTGTTAACAGACCTTCACGACTTCCATATTTAACAACGCACCTAATTTCTCAATTTTTGAACTGATATGCCCAATGCCAATAGCACAATGATGCGCGGGCCCATGACTGTTCCAATCATTCACAAATTTTCTTGCACCAATCGGGAATTTATAGCGACTGTTCGTATTACCAATTTGTAAAATAGGGCCTGACACAGACTCTGCTTCTGCCACCAAAAGTATTAATTTACCTGCTTTTTCGACAATGGAAAGTAGGGTAACAGTACCATTTTTTACACTCATTTCCACCGAAACACCTTTACCTACTTTACCATGATAGACTTTCAAAGGACGGACTTTGGTTTTACCTTCTGCAATAGCAATATGCCCAGGACCATCGTGCCCCATTAACACAACATCATCTTTAAAATCCATTGCGTAATACTCTGTAAATGAACCACCTGCACCAAAGCTATCCATAATTTTCATCGCTTGGACGTTTTTTATTTCGTACTCCCCCGCTACGGGGATACCCCTCGCCGTGAGTAGAGAATTACCTAAAATAATGGAAGCAATTGTTTCCTCATTATCTGGATTGCCTGTGCCTTTGTAAAAATAAGCGAGCGAACCTAGTTTGTATTTTTCAACCAATTTATCTAAGGCAATTGACGTTTTTGCGGCACTTTCTAAATCTTCAACAGGGCAATCCCCTTGAATATCAAAGGTATCATCAAACAACATCAAGCGGTTTTCAATGTCATCATCTGTGATTTCCTGCCTTAAAACAGCTAATTCTTCTACTTCTAAAAGTTCGATATGTCCGCCAAAATAGGCATATTGTTGCGTCAAATCTGTATAAATATCCAACATCCCACTGTAATAATGTCCCATTGCACCCATGCGGTTGTATGCCATAATTTCTTTCACCTTTGCAGCTTCTATCCATTCTTTGACCTCATTCCAACATTCGGGGTCATCGTGCAACATTCCTGTTATTTGATGAAATTTAATGCCGCAACGGTTAAAAACGTTCGCAATTTCAGGGACAGGGCACGCTGAACAATAGGACAACCATTCACCAGTCATGCGGGTTCGGTCTGTCATTTTATTAAAATTCTCGTAGTCAATTGCTGCTTCGGGTGCTAAATTTAAGATAATAACAGGCACATTTGCCCTTTGTACAACAGGCAAAACCGTTGAAGAAAGGGCATAAGTGGTGACATATAAGAAAATAACAGAAACGTCTTCTTGCCTAAACAACTTACCCGCATCAAAAGCCTTGTCTATATTATCCACCAAACCTGCATTGATTACTGAAATTGCGGAAGCCCTTGCACCCGAAACTTCGTGAGAAATTGTTGTTGAAAGTTTATTTTCCACAACAGCTAAATAGCCTTGCAAGCGGTCTTCTAACCCCACAAATTGTTCCCAATAAGTATCTAAACCGATGCCGAAAAGCCCAATTTTTATTGTATTATTTTTCATTGTTTTGCGATTC
>JANMYC010000097.1:0-1944 GCA_031381715.1 Saprospiraceae bacterium | reverse complement strand
AAGTGCATCATGCCGCGCATATACGGCTTACGGGCATGACCTTCAAGCCCGTGCACACATATAAGCAGTTTATCCGATCCTACTTTCGACCAATCCAAATCTAAGAAATCACCATCTGGGGTATTGATTCTTTCACGTTCGTATTTAAGGTTAAAAAGTGGTCTTAAAAGGGCTGTATAAATGGTATTAAAATGCGTGTTTCGATACAGAAACGGTGGTTGATAGTTTACATTCTCAATTAAAGGCATTCCAAATAATGGTTAAAATTGTTAGTTCTAATGTTGTATTTGATTAAAATCAAGGTAATTGACTAATTTTAAATAAAATTATATGTTAATCTCGATATGTCAAAATTTTTATCAAGGATTTTTTACGATACCTAAAACTAATCTATGAATTTCAAGGCATAAAAAAAGCCTTTCAAAGTTAACTGAAAGGCTTTTTTATATTTATTTAACGTTAAAATTTAAGGACTCTAATTTTTATAAATTCTTGGGGAAGATGTAATTCCTGTAATTCTTTTTTAATTTGGATGGCTTTACTATTGGCAGCTTGTTCATTATTGAAAAGCAAATCATAATAAACACAATAACCTGAAGTGGCGCTTTCAGTGCAACTCAATGATATACAATTGGCAATTAAGCCATAAGTTTTGAGTTGGTCAATGCGTTTGCGGGCTTCATCAAAATTATTGTAGAGAATATCTTGAACCACATATTTAGTGCCTCGCATACCGGCACGGGCACAATCGTAAATCAAATAACCGTCGGTAGGCGTATAAACGTACAAACCCACTTCATTTTTAGACGCACTTTCTTGAATAGTGGCGATGGGGCTGCTATTAATAATGGCATTGCCTTCGGATAGAGAGACGTCTTTTTTATACAAGTATTTCTCAGGTTCGGGCACTAAACGATCCGTCATTCGGGCTAAACTGTCTTGATAAGTTGTATCACTGAATATGGTGTGCACCGGGCGTTGCTGCCATTGGCGATAAAAAATACCACCCAGAACGGCAATTGAAAAAAGGCACGTAATAGCTTGCGCCATGTACGGTCGGCGATAGCGCTCAAGATTGCTTGTCGAGAAGCTGCGCAGGTTTTGTACTGAGGGGTTCTCCATAAACTTGAGTGTGCGGCGGCGTTTGCCAAAAACTTCTTCGCGAGCGGGCGTAATGAGCAGATTAACGTGTTCATCTTTATCTATCGTCACCAAACCAAATCCATTATCGACACATTGATTTTTTAATTCTACAAAATTCAAGTCATTGCCATTGCTAAAAACATCGTGACCTATCGCAATCCATTGTTCATCCGCGTGATATTGCTTGAATTGCTCAATGGCATAAATATATCTATATCGACCTGCCGTACGGAAAAACATCTGGTAAGCCAATATTGCCAAACCCATTAAAGTCACCACCAATACCACACTGAACAACCACCCCGCTTTATCCAGCGACCATATATTATAAACCCATAATAGCAACATCACCAAACTCGATGCCGCACTGCCCGTTGCCAAAGCATCCCATAAAAGCTGCTGTTGTTGAAGAGAATAGCGTACCTCAGGAGCTGTAGAAGCAGAAGTCGCTTCAAAAGTAGCTATAAAAAGCGTACCGTCTTCCTTGGGAAACTCCAAATGACCATCCACTATGATGCCTGACGGGTGCATTTTATCATAGCTAACGACGGTTTCACCTTTTCGAGGGCGAAACTTGTAGTACGTTTTCATGAATGAAAGCGTCGCTCGTTTGATAGTATCTTCGCTTAGGAATTCCAAGAATATTTGATGGTATTTGGTTGATTAATTTAATGATTTAAATGAAATCTCTAATCCGGGTATAAAATTACTATATTTTATGATATTATGAAAATATTTTTTGTTTAAATGACTGAAATACCATGAATTGCAGATTTTATGTTATAAATATTTAATGCGATT
>JANMYC010000076.1:0-3862 GCA_031381715.1 Saprospiraceae bacterium | reverse complement strand
GGGCGCAATGCTTCCGACACCGCCCGCAGAATGCGATAGATTTCCTGTTTTTCATCTTGTTGAAAATCAAAAACATCGTTATTGACTTCAATTGCGCCTTCCGGTTCGATAAAAGCGGTGCGCCCCGTAGTACTTTCATCGTGAATAATACCCCTGATTTTACGCTTGTGTTCAACGGGAACGGAAAGCACTCGGCGTCCATTCCGCAGAGTTTCGGCGTTGTCCGTCAACCAGCCTTTTTGACGGTACTCACCAATAATGCGGCGATAAACACCATCCAATTCTCGCTGTTTCGATTGAATGGCTTTGCGAATTCGCACCAATTCGGGGGATGCATCCGAGCGAATATTGCCCTCTTCATCAATGACACGCGTTATCTCTTTACTCAAGTTTTCGTCAAAAGGAGTCTCTTTGATAATAGCGAACAAATTGGGATAAATATCTTTTCTGACACCCGCAAAAAACTTGTATAAATCCCTGAAGATCAATAAGATACGACTAATTCTCTGTAAGCTTTCGATGGATAAAACGTAACCCTCAATCTGTAAATATTTCAAATCTTCTTCAATATCGTAATAAGCATTGAACGGGAATTTATCACTTTTTTCCATGCAGAGTTTCAACTCTTTTACTTCCTTAAGCTTCTTTTCAATACTTCTTAAGTCAATTTCAGGTTGCAAATTAGCAAAATACTGTTGCCCCAGTTCGCCAGAGCAGTCGCTTTCAAGCAAATGGAGAATCTTATCAAATTCTAATTTTTCGTATAAATCTTTCGGCTTTAATAACATCATTTTTTTAATTAAAATACTACCTCACACTCTACATTTCACTCCAGAATTAAGGTTTTTAGTGGTTAAAATACATCACAAAAGGTCATTTGGAATCCTCAATACTGAGGGGGTACTCTCTTGCACCTTTTATTTCAATAGACAAAATTACAAGACTTCTTAACAAAAAATGTATTCGTTAAGTTCGATGATAAAAAAAAGATGTTTAAGTATCTCACAACCTAAAGTGTAAAATACTTAAACATCCTAAAATCCAAACCGTTTTAAAGTTAAAATCTACACCACCTCGCCCCCGCAACTCGACCCCGCTCCCGCCGTGCAACCATAACAATGTTGATTTAAAACAATATTACGACTCATCAAGGCATCAAAATCGAAATCTCGAATGTGTTGCCCCGCCGTCGCCACGTGCAAATCAAGCATTTGATTGAAATCACAATCGTACATAAAACCATCCCAGCTGATGGAAACGGTGTTACGACACATCACATTTGCCACCGCCGCTGGATTGTAGGCATTTACCAACAAATTCATGTACTCTTCGTAGTTTTTACTTTCAATCAAATAGTCCAAAAACCGTGAAATAGGCATATTGGTAATCGCAAAAAGGCTATTGAATTCAATGTTAAAACGCCTTTTCAATTGCGATTTAAAATCTTTCTCCAAAGTCACTTGACTGCCCGGCAAAAACGCACCCGACGGATTATAAACCAAATCCAACGTCAAACCACTACCCTCTTTGCCATAACCCACGGCATTGAGTTTTTGAAGTGCTAAAATACTGTCTTCAAAAACGCCATCACCGCGCTGCGAATCCGTTCTTGTTTTTGAAAAATAAGGCAACGACGAAACGATATCCACTTGATTGGCGGCGAACCATTCGGGTAAATCGTGGTATTTTTTATTGGCTTCGATGATGGTCAAGTTGCATCTATCAATCACCTTTTTGCCCAATTTGCGACATTCCTCCACAAACCAACGGAAATGCGCGTTCATTTCGGGTGCGCCGCCCGTAATATCCACCGTTTTAATATCGTATTTCGATAAAATATCCAAGCAAATTTCAAGCGTTTCACGGCTCATATTTTCCACTTTTTTATCGGGACCTGCATCTACGTGGCAGTGTGCGCACGTCTGATTACACAGTTTACCAATGTTGATTTGGAAAATATCAATCCCCGTTGGTTTCAAGGGTTTGAAGCCAATTTCCCCTATTTTTTCAGCAAAAGAAGGAAATTTGGCATCGGTGAGCTCTTTACCATTCAATACTTTTAATTGAAAAAAGGTATCCGCCAGCTGATTGCCTGTAACTGAAAGCGATTTTGTTCGCTGATGTATTGACATTTAATGTGTATTTTAAAATAAAAAGTGATAATTTTGTCTAAAATATTGAAAAATGAAACCGTTTGAACGTTGGAAATACGAAGAAATAGAACTCACATTTGGCACAGAGCGCGTTAAAAACCTCAAAATATTGGATAATTGGCTTGAAGCCAACGAGCCTGCTGATGATTTTGAAAAACGCACTCTATTGATATATCATGATCAATTAGTCAGAAAAGTAGATGCTTGGAATGAAGATGAACTAAAATTTTTCTTCATATCACACATTATTACATTGGTCGATTTTTCAAGACCCAAAGTCTATTCTTCTTTTTCTCAGCGTACTATTGCTACTAAACGCAAAGATATTTATAACAATGAAGTGGATTTACGGGGTCGTGTCGAGTTTTTTGTCGCGTTAGGCGAACAAATTCCTCGTCAACCTTTCTTTTTTATCCACGAATATAAACCTTTGAACAAAACAACTCCCAGCGACCCACTTGGTCAGTTATTGATTGCCATGATAGCTACCCAAACTTTGAATACCGTTAAACGCCCTCTATATGGTGTTTATATCATTGGTAAATTTTGGCAGTTTGTTGTTTTAGAAGGCAATAAATATGCTGTTTCAAATTCATATGATGCACTTATAGAAGATGAACTTTTCAAAATATTTTCAATTTTGAAGCGTTGCAAAACCTATATTGAGGCATACATTGACAATGAAAAATAGCATACCCCTCAGTATTTTGCTAAATGAAATACCGTTTCTTTGCACAACTTACATTAACTTCTCTTTCGCGTGTTTCATCATCTGCGTAGAATAAACGAGCGTAATTCCCGCCTTCATCGCCGCAGTCACGTGCACCGCTTCCATCATTTGTTCTTCATCTGCACCTTGTTTGATACTTTCAGACGTGTAAGCATCAATGCAGTACGGACACTGCAAAGCATGGGCAACCGCCAAGGCAATCAATGATTTTTCACGGGCAGACAATGCGCCTTCTTCCATTGAAGCGTTGTAATAATCGAAGAATTTTTTAGCCAAATCGGGCTGCCATTCGCCGATTTTGCCAAATTGTTTGAGGTCCTTTTCTGGCTCAAAATATTGTTTTTCTTTTGACATTTTTTTTATTTTATGCGTTTTTATTGAAACTTCGCTCTTAAAATGAATCGTTTTTCCTTGTTGTGCCGCTTCGGTTTCAGGCATAATTTCGGTATTGTCCCAAATCCCATTGAGTAAAGTTTGGGCATACGAACGGGGCAATTTATTTTCTAACATCAGGGCATGTGCTGTTTTGAAATCATATTCTAAACGGTGAAAAGCATAAGTTAATTCCCCGTTTAAATCATTCAAAATAGTGTACCAAACACTCGTTTCGCCATCATTTGCAGGCATACCAATAACACCTGAATTGAGCCAAATTTTACCGTCTTTTTCATCCACAAAAGGCAAGCCGCAATGCCCTGCGAGTATCACATCGGCTTGGGTTTTAGTGAAATTATCGGCTTTTATTGCCCAATCGGTTGATTTGAAAATGAACTCTGAAATATGATTAGCCGAGCCATGCAATACGCGGAAATGTTTATTAGCATATTGAAAATCAAGGGTTTGTGGCAATGTTTTCAGATACGCCAAGTTCTTTTTCGTCATTTTTGAAGCCGCAAACGGAAACCATTGACGTGAAAATATATCGCATGGGGGGCGGGGGGGGGGGGGGGGGGGGGGGGGGGGGGGGGGGGGGGGGGGG
>JANMYC010000026.1:0-5049 GCA_031381715.1 Saprospiraceae bacterium | reverse complement strand
AGCCACCATGAATATGAGGAAATGATGAAAAGAATCCCCTCAGAATACAAAAACAAGGTGGTTTCGGCTGAAAAATTGGCAGTTGCATGGCTTGAAACCCGTACTGAAAAAGAAATGACGCTTTATGAGCATATTGCCCATATTTCACATTTAATTGTCAGAGAAGGGCTTTCTGAAAAGGTCATTCAACCCGGTGTGACAACGACTAATGACGTGGTCTGGTGGTATCGCCAACGCGTAACGGAATTGGGCTTGGACACATGGTTTCACCCTACGGTGGATATTCAAAAAGCAGATACTGCCCGATTTGATCACCTCAGAACCTTCACCAAACGACCGAAAGCGGAGGTAATTGAGCCAGGCGATTTGCTTCACGTTGATTTTGGGATAACATACCTGCGTCTCAACACGGATATGCAGGAACACGCCTATGTACTGAGGGGGGGTGAAAAAGCCGTACCCGATTACCTTCAAAAAGCTTTTAAAAAAGCTAATCGCCTGCAAGATATTCTGACGGAGAATTTTAAAGCGGGTAAAACGGGCAACCAAATCTTGACGGATGCTTTGGCGCAAGCGCAAAAAGAGGGCATTAATGGCTCTATTTATACCCACCCGATTGGTTTTCATGGTCATGCTGCGGGACCCACTATCGGTATGTGGGACAATCAAAAAGGGATACCGGGACCGGGTGATTATCCAATGTTTCCGAATACAGCCTACTCCATTGAGCTGAATGCATCCGTGGCAATTCCCGAATGGAACAATAAAATCATCCGCATCATGCTCGAGCAAGATGGTTTTTATGACGGTAAAACGTTCAGATATATTGACGGACGCCAAGAGGAAATTTATACCATTCCGAGAAAATAGGATTCCATCATTTCAATTACTTAGTCAGATAGTCGCTTATGCTCCGGTTAGCCACTGATTTTACAGATATTGACTGATTTTACGCTGATTTTTAAAAAACCACTTATAAATCAGCGTAAAATCAGTCGGGTTCAGTGTAATCAGTGGCTAACCGGAGCGTAAGCGACTGTGTAGCTAAGCAATTACCTATCTTTTAAATAGAACTATCAAGATAGTTAGAGTCGCAGGGCACCGATATATTCTAATGAGAATATCGGTGCCCTTCACTTGAGATTCCCACCTTTGCTTATTATTTGTCACGCTGAAGGCATCTTCAAAAACACAATTAAAAAAAATCTATACTTTTTTTTAAGTTTAGAAAAACCGAATAGAGCTCCCCACACGTAAGTAGGTTCAATGAAGCCAATCGAGCGCTTCTTTTTTAAACTTAATTACTGTTCATTTAAAAAATCGCATCCATGAAATCACCTAAAATTTTACTCCTGTTATCGTTCTTGTGTTCGATCGGTTTAGTAAAAGCGCAAAGCCCCATCAGCGGCTTTATGCAAAACAAAGGCAACGGTAGCCTTGTCATTTCCCAAAATTATGAGTATTACGACGAAGTGTATTTAGTCCCTAAAAAAGTCAACGGCGTCCCAGTTTTCAATAATGTGACGATTAGAAGTACATCTTTTTATGGCACTTATGGCATCTCAAACAAATTGAATTTAGTAGTCAATTTACCTTATGTTTCGGCTGAAGGTTCAGCAAGCCCGCAAGTTTTGAAAAACCTCAATTTTGAAAATAAAAGAGAAGGTTTGCAAGATGTTTCAGCTTATTTGAAATACAATGCTTTTAGCTGTGCAATGGCTGATGGCAATTTGAATCTCGTCGGTGCATTGGGTATTCAAACACCCGTTGGCGATTATAAAGTCAATGAAGGTTTGCAATCAATCCTCGCAATCGGCAATAGAGCAACGAGCATCAATGCGATGGCGGTGGCTTTATATAAGAACAACTCAGGCTTTTTTACCAGTGGTCAAGTTGGTTACAATGTCAAAAATGGGGAAGTACCGAATGCACTTGTAAGTGAATTCAAGGTAGGTTTGGCTAATAATTACTACGTGGATGCCTACATCGCGAATCAAGTTTCGATGGGTGGCACCGATATTTTAGCGGAAGGTTTTCAAGGATTTTTTCCATCTACCAGAGTGAATGCAACACGTGTCGGTATCAATGCATTTGTTCCCGTTTACGGTGGTTTTGGTCTTTCAGGTGGCGGCAGTGTTTACATAGATGGTCGTAATTTAGGTAAATCTACGAGCATTTATGGTTCGGCTATTTTCTCTTTTTAAAAAATAATATTTAGCATATAATATTGATTATCAAGGTTTTATATCGGTTTCAAGCGTACAAATTATTTCACATAACTTTTAAATAATAGGCTTAATAGATTTTAAAAAGTATTTAAAAGCCCTTTTTATTTCTATTAAAAAAATGCCTGTCACACATTAACACAAAGCTTTTTTCTTCTAAAACTGCTTTTAAAACTGCTTTCAAAAATTTAAAAATAAGATAAAAATGAAAAATATAAAGTTCCTTACCGCAATCATTGCGGCAGCTATTGCTTTGTCTTCACTCAACAGTTGCAGCAAAGATTATGAAAATGAAACACCTACTATCGCTGCCATTGCCGTAGCAAGTCCTGATTTCGCGACACTTGAGGGTGCAGCTATCAGAGGCGGCGTTGCGGTAGTATTATCGAATAAAAACCCGGGTGATCCTTCTGGAAATTACACCGTTTTTGCTCCTACCAACGATGCTTTCGCGCGTTTGGGCTTAAAAGATGAGGGAGACTTAGGCGTTTTGCAAGTGCCGTTTTTGACTAATACTCTTTTATACCACGTTTCAAACGGCAATCTTGCGGGCAGTTCAATCACCGCAGGAGGCTCTTCTACATCTGCCTTAACATTAAAAAGACGTTTTATACTGAGGGGGTCTGACAAATACATCAATGGCTCAAAAATATTGGCTACTGATGTTTCAGCATCCAACGGAACTGTTCACGTCATTGATAAAGTATTATTGGCAACGGGAGTTGACATCGTGCAATCAGCTTTGGCTTTACGAGATTCTAATGTATTCACATCTCCAGAGTTGTCATTTTTAGTGGAGGCTGTATTGTACGCAGATTTGGCGGGTGCTTTGACGGCATCGGCAGGCAGTCCGTCTTTCACCGTTTTTGCCCCCTCCGACCAAGCGTTTAAAGACCTCGGTGTGTTGTTAGGCGTGCCACTGAATGTCCCAGCGGATATTCGTAAATTACCAAAAGAAACCGTAAAACAGGTACTTTTGAACCACGTTGTGAACGATTCTGGCAAATTCACGTCGGAAATGAACGGCGGAAATATTACACCACTCGGCGGCACAGCCCTCACAATTGGTGCTTTTAATAATGGTGTTTTAACTATAAAAGGAAAAGGAAATTCAGTGGTTGCGAATATGGTCATTCCTGATGTCCAAACCACAAATGGCGTTGTACATGTAATTGACCGCGTTTTACTACCATGATATATTGTGTTTATTTGATGTTTAATGATGCTCGCAACCTATGGAAACAAGGTTGCGAGCGTTTTTTGTATGGATTTTTTTAGGTTAAAAAAATTGAAAAACACCCAAAAGGAACTTTTTTACCTTGAAAACGGTTTTATGCAGCAAATATCCATATTTCAATTTCCATTTTAAAAAAGACAGATCTACTGCTGTTTGAGTCTAATTCTCAGAGAAATTTACATGAAAATATGCGCCCTCACTCTCAACTTACCTATTTTAACATTTTTACTTTTTACTTTAAATCAACCGATTTTTGCCCAATCCTCAGAGCCTTTCACCGCTTTGAAATTATCCATTTTAAAAAAAGATAAATTGGTGCATGATACCATTTTGAATATTCAAAATGAGCCAATACCGACTATCGAATTTAAAGTAAATAAACATAAAAAAGAGCATATCATCCATCTAAAAACCCTCATTGCAGCGGATGGCTCAGAAAGGTTGACCATTTTAAAATTGGAAAATATGGATACTCTGAATACATCTTTTTCACCCAATTTTAAAATAAGAATTGCGCCTGCACTCACCTCCACATCCTCAAAAGAACGCATTGGCAGCCTCGAAATAGATAGTTTTAATGGTAAAAAGGGCATTTTTTACTACACTCATCCCCTATTTAAAGATTCCGCATCGCCTAAAACCGTGAATTTTGAGGTTTATACTGAGGGGGTAGATTCAGCTACTGCGATAGCTATTTTTTCAATGAAAATTATCCAACCGGGTGTTGTGATGGTGCATGGTCTGAATAGCAGTCGAAAGGAATTTAGAGCCTTGAGTTTCTTTTTAAAGCGTAAAAAATATAAAAAATTTCACCTCAATTCATTCAATTACATTGATAGTTTGGGCTTTGCAAGAAATAGAAATGTGCTGCCCAAAGCCATTGATTCACTCCTCGAGTCGATGGAAAAAAACATGGTTTTAACGAGTAAAGTGGACTTGGTGGGACATAGTATGGGTGGCATCATGTCGCGCCTTTATGTGCAAGGAGTGGGCAGCGAGCGCAAGGACGTGAATCGCCTCATCACCTGCAACACGCCGCATTCGGGCTCGCCCGTGGCTAACTTTGTTTGTGACTCCACTAATCGGGTTTTAATAGATAAAATTAGGCATTTTGGCAGTAAAAAAATCAACTTACTTTCAGTCATTCCAGACCCTAACTCACAGGCAGTCAAGGACTTACAAGTGGGCAGCGTGGCAATTGACAGCCTACTGAACGGTGAAAGTGCCAGCCTCAGTACAGTCCCTTGTCACGCCATTTGTAGCAGCAGCATACCGCCCAAATTCGTACTTAAAAGTAGTTTTGCCAAAACATATTATACTATTTTTAAAAATGAAAATTGTGAAGCTGATACCCACGACGGCGTGGTGTCCATGATGAGTCAAAAAGGTGGATTGGTGGACGCCAGCACCTCTTGCATTCCGAAACAATGGCATGGTCATTCGGTAGCTAATCGACACATGAAAAGGAAAATATTAGAACTGCTTCAAACCAACCCCCTCAGTAATAAGTTCACAACATCGGGTTTTAAGCCCGTGAAATTGGAATATGTGAAGCCTTAATGCTTGATTTTTTTTGAGATAGAACCC
>JANMYC010000401.1:0-2292 GCA_031381715.1 Saprospiraceae bacterium | reverse complement strand
GGGCAGATTTGCGGGCAAAACTTTCTGCAATTCGCCCGTTAGTAAGTTCCAGTTGACGGCTTTTGTATTTTGTTCAACGACCAGATTATCGCCCACAATTTGTTGATAATCAACGGGATATGGCGCAATGCCCGCTAATTTTGACACAACCGAACCCGTTGCCACATCGTAATAATTGAGTATTTTATTTTTACCAATTAAGACCTGTTTGCCATTGTCAGAAAAGCAAATTGTGCCACGGCTGTATTGGTCGTCGCTCATTCTTAGGGCGATTGTCCACAGTTCTTTTTGGGTAGCCATGTCAATTAGCACAACCTTATCGGTACAAAAGATGAGTAGTTTTTTACCATCGGGCGAGAAGGCAAATTTATTGATAATCAGCTTGTCGTTGTTAGGGTCGTAATATTTGAAGGTAAAAATGGTTTTGCCCGTTGCGAGTTCCTGCACTTCTACCGCTTCATTATGCCCCGCCGCCAAAAGCTTTCCGTCGTTTGATATTTGGATATATTGAATAGCAGTTTCTCGTGGATAAGGGTTGCCCCAAGTAAAACTACGCAACGTAAACGTTTTTTCTACTTTAAAACTCGTTGAATTCAAGAGATTTAACGTGTCTTGATTCCCTGCCGACGCAATAATTTTGAGCTTATCAGAATAGCAATTTGCGGAATTTATAATTCGACCTATAATACCCTTATACTTTGTAACGACACTACCCCAAGCGAGCAACAAACCCTCATCGCTGTAATAACGGTCTGAATTTCCCCAAAAAAACTTCTCGGATGTTGTATTTTTTTTAACGGGTGAAATGTTTGAAATAGGCCCTTGCGGCAGGATTTTACCATTAAAATCAAGCGTTTGAAAGGCATAGTCCGCCCTTACAATTTCCAAAAATCGTCCATCTTTGCTAAAATCAGCAAAAACAATATCCTTAAAAGATTGCAATTGTTTGCCCGATTGCACATCCCATAAGATGAGTGTTTGGTTCTCTTCAACCGTCAAAGCCGTTCTGCCGTCGGGCGAAATTGCGGATGAAATCACCCGCGTTTGCAAACCTGATTGGATGACAAATTGGGGCTTTTGAGCAAAAATACTGAGGGGGGTGAGAATTAAGAGAATTAGAAATATTTTTTTCATTCTACTTTATTTAAGATATTGATTTTCAATTGTTTATGAATTTTTATATAAAAATACTGAGGGGTTAATTTTTCAATACCCTAACGGAAAATCATTCTCTTACCTATAATTCGATGGATAAATCGGGAATCTATCCAAAGTTGGCATGACCAATTGAGGTGTATTTTGTGCAATCGTCTTGAATGCAAATAGGATTAATAGCGCTGCGATAAAACGTTTTAACATATTGATTTTGAGTTAGTTACATTTTTTTAGTTCAGATACTGAGGGGAGTATCATTCCAATTTAAAGTCAAATAAAACCTTATGCTTTATAAAATTGTAGCGGTAATCATATTCAGTTTTCCATGCGCTTTTATTGATAAAATCAATGATTTCAGCATTAAGATTTTGCAGATTTTTATCCATATTTAATGGTTCATTTTCAGTAATTACGGGTTTGATATTTTTAAAATATCCATAAAATCGAATCACTTTTTTGATATAATCTTTTACCCAAGCCCTCGTTTCTAATTTTAAAACGGAATCTGCTTTGATAATAGATTCTTCAAAAACCATTATTCCCTTTTGCTCGTTTTCTAATTTCTTTTTTTCAACTTCTACTAATTTCCAATTTTCAGAGTATTCATATTTTTTTTGAAATTCCTCGAAACCCTTAACAAATTTCGTCACCATTAAACTATCTTTTTCAATAAAACTTGACTTGAATTCACTCAATATCCGTTCGTTTTCTTTAAAAATGTCAGTTTGTACTTCAATGGAATCTAATATTATATTATTGATACCTTGCGCTTTTGAGGCATGAATACTTAGAAAAAGTAGAAATAAGAGTACCTGTTTCATCTTAAGAAATTATTTCATTTTCAATTAAAAACACTATTTTTGTATAAAAGAATCAAAAATGGCGCATCACGAGTTACTAAAAAGAATCGGTGTCAATCCCAATATTTGCTTCGGCAAACCTTGTATTAAAGGAACACGTATTTGGGTTTCTTTGATACTGGATTACTTAGCCGCAGGCGATACGATTGATGACATATTGCAAGCCTATCCGCACATTGTCAAAGAGGATATTTTAGCTTGCATTGCATCTTCAAACTAATAATCAATAAAATTGCCTCTGGATTTTAGATTTTAATAAATTGAGAATAAGAAAAAA
>JANMYC010000540.1:0-3335 GCA_031381715.1 Saprospiraceae bacterium | reverse complement strand
GATAGAAAAGAAGGCACATATTTCATCGGCAGAACTGAGCACGATTCGCCAGAAGTGGACAACGAAGTGATGGTGAAAGCAAAGAAAAATTATGTCCGCATCGGAGATTTTGCGATGGTTAAAATTACGGACGCCTCGGATTATGATTTGATAGGGGACGTTGTTTTAAGTGAAAAGTGAAAAGTGCTTTTAAGTAGTACAATCACAATAAACACTGTTATTGATAGAGGTGCAGCGCACCGAAATAGTTGTAGAACTAAGATAAAAGAAAAGATTAAGGTGCAGCGCACCGAAATATTAAGGTTTATATGTCGGTGCGCTGCACCTTAAATTTATTACTCACTTTTTTTTCTACAAATATTTCGGTGCGCTGCACCTCTATCTATAACTGTGTTTATCTTTAAAGTACTACTTAATATGTTTTTACCAGCAATTTTCACTTTTCCCCGAGCACTCGGGGTAGTTTCTCACTCAAAAACACTGGGTAGTTTTTCACTTAAAAACGGTAATTATCATATTTTTTAAAATTGATAGTATCTAACACTGAATTGGTATTTTTGAACAAATAATATTTTTTTATAATCTTAAATAGTTGATTTTCAATCTATTTTAATTGCAATTGTTTAAATATATTAAAATAACTTCACCTAAAGGCTTGATTTTGGCTAGAATCATCTAACTCATTGAAAATCAATTACTTGAATCAAATTGAAAAAATCCTTATCTTTGTACTGCTTCTTTACGGCATAGATATTGCCAAAATTAAAGCATGAAAACAACTCTCCAACCTCCCCAATATTGAGCTTTAGAAATTTAATGGCATAAAATAATTTTTGAGAAACTTACAATTTTAAAAAACATACACTCATTTTTGACTTTACCGATTGTGTCAAAAAAGGGATGAGAAAACACAAACAGACCTATGGAATTAAGGTATTTCTTTTCAGTACTATCAAAACGTAAATGGCTTTTATTTTTATCCATGATTGCAGCAGGTGTTACAACGTGGTTCGTGGTGAGTATGCTTCCTAAAAAGTATAAAACATCAACTGTAATCAGCACGGGCATCACATCACAAAATTCAATCAGAGTAGATCAAGATAATCCGTTTGTTCAAGAGTTTGAAATTGAGAACAAATTTGCGAATATGATTGAGTACATGAAATCGCGCCCTGCAATTAATGTACTAACGCGCAGTTTGATGCTCCATGATTTAAAACCTGACTCTAATGAAGTCGCATTTCACTCACTCGACCTTGAAAAACTCCAAGTTTCAAAGCAAGAGCTTGAGAATTATGTGGCATCTTTGGAAGCCAATCAAGATACCGTGAGCAACACTTCAGGAACGCTTTCCGATCAAGAACTTCAAAATCAGAGAACTGCCCGTTCTTTAGAGAAAGGTTTAGGCTACGATTATGAAACAATTTATAAATTATTGGACATAAAAAGGGTAACAAAATCTGATTACATGAGCATTGAATATGCTTCTGAAAATCCGAAATTGTCCTATTTTATTGTGGATAGATACACGAATGACGTGTTGAAATATTTCCGTTCTAAAAAAACGAGCAAAGAAGATAAATCAGTTGTGTTTTATAACAAGGATTTGCAATCTAAGAAGGATTCGGTTGAAAGTTTAAATAATCAAATTTATAATTATTCAAAAGCCAATAACGTAGTGGCTTTGACCGACCAAAGCCAATCAATAGTTGCTCAAATAAAAGAGGCTGAAATGGCTCTGACGGAGGAAAGAAAAAAATTAGCCACCTACACCGAAACTGCCGATATTTATAAAGATAAACAGGGTTATTATGCCGACCATATAAGAGGTGAGTACAAAACCAGTGTTTTTAATAATGAAGAAATTGCAAGTTTGGACAATCAAATCCAAGTTTTATTGGTAAAATATGCTGATTCGGGTCTTAAAGACGAAAACCTTAAAAATAGAATAGATGCTTTAAAAAGTAAAAGAACCAATGTCAATAAAAGCATCGCGTTGAATAGAATAGAGGATAATAATCCAGCTAATCAAAAAAATCAAGAATTGTATCTCAGATACGTGGATGCCATCAGCAATAAAAAAGCATCCGCTGAAACCATAAAAGTATTAGAAAGTGCCATTGCCAAATTGCAAAGAGAAAAAGGCAAGTTGGTGAATAATAACGCCACGCTCAAATTGCTTTTTGACCGCTTAGAAATCGCTCAAGACGAATATAAAAGTTCAGTAGAAAAGCAAAATCAAGCCAATGCCAATAAGCAAGCATCGGGCTCGGAAGAAAGTATGAGCATTATCGTACCTGCCATGCCGCCACTCAAGGCTGAAAGCAACAAAGCGCCTTTATTAGCTGCTTTTGCGGGATTGGGCACAGGAACTATGGCAACCATGTTCATTTTTTTATTGACTTATATGGATAGGTCTTTGAGTTCTCCTTTTCAGTTTTCTAAATTGATAGGCTTACCGCTTTTAGGTTCATTGAATAATTTGAACGCTCGTAAAGTCATTAATTTTGATTATCTCTTTGCGGAAGAGCAAAAACCGGTAAAAGAAAACGAGTATTTCAAGGAGTCGCTCCGTAAAATCAGACATGATATAGAGTCAAGCGGTGAAAAATCGTTTTTATTCACTTCGTTAAAAGATCAAGAAGGCAAATCTTTTACTTTAGCCGCTTTGGCTTACACTTTTAGTATGAAAAATAAAAAAGTGTTGATTATTGATACCAATTTTAAAAATAATACTTTGACGGGTTTATCGGAATCACCTTTGGCAAGTTTTACGGGCGAGGAAGCTATTTTGACTTCTAAAGCAACTAAATTGTCTATAGATATTGACCTGCCATCAGTAACGATTGTGGGCAATAAAGGTGGTCAAAATTCGCCATCTGAATTATTGGCGGGCGTGGATTTTAAAAAGAAAATTAAAGATTTGGGTAAAAACTATGATTATATTTTCTTAGAAGCTGCCAGTTTGAATAAATATTCGGACGCCAGAGAATTGGTTGATTTTGTGGAGAGTGTAGTCGTTATATTTGATGCAACTACCACGATTAAGCAAGTTGATGAAAATAGTATCACTTTTTTAAAGAATTTAAATAAAAAATTACTGGGTTGTGTTTTGAATAAAGTGGACATTAAAGCTTTATCATAGATAATTTTTAATGAATATAGACCATTAGAATGGGCATTAGCTGCTCATTCTAATGTGCTGTAAGTAGGAGTAAAAAATAGGTCATTTTACTCCGACTGCTTACAAGCAAAATCTGAACTAAAACAAACAATAATATACTGTGAAAAACAACTATTGGGTCACTTCGGGTTTCTATGCCCTTCTAAATCAA
>JANMYC010001588.1:0-3484 GCA_031381715.1 Saprospiraceae bacterium | reverse complement strand
TGGTTCTGCTGATTTATCCTATATTTTAGGAGCAGCAAGAGACCTTTCAAAAATCATCACGAGCTATAAAGTCATCATTGATAAGAGTACAGTACCAGTAGGCACGTCAGAAAAAGTTCATGCTGCGATGGCTGAATATTTGGACACAGATTTATTTGATGTAGTTTCAAATCCAGAATTCCTTCGTGAAGGCGTCGCTGTCGATGATTTTATGAAACCTGACCGTGTAGTAATCGGTACTGATTCAGAGCGCGCACAGAAATTAATGCGTCAATTATATGAGCCATTTGTGCGCCAAGGCAATCCTATTTATTTTATGGATGAGCGTTCAGCAGAAATGACAAAATACGCCGCTAACTCATATTTGGCAATGCGTATTTCATTTATGAATGAAATTGCTAATTTATGTGAAAGAGCAGGAGCTAACGTGGATATGGTGCGCATTGGCATGGGCAGTGATAACCGCATTGGTAAAAGATTTTTATTCCCGGGTATCGGTTATGGTGGTTCGTGCTTCCCTAAAGATGTACAGGCTTTAGCTAAAACAGCGGAAGACTATAAATATGATTTCAAAATCTTGAAATCAGTAATGAAAGTCAATACTATTCAAAAAACGGTATTGGTTAAAAAAGTAATGAGATTCTTTGACAATAATCTTGAAGGAAAAGTTTTTGCTATTTGGGGTTTAGCATTTAAGCCAAATACCGATGATATCCGTGAGGCACCAGCTTTGCATATTATTGACGAATTATTAGAGGCAGGTGCTGTGGTTAATGTATTTGACCCAGAAGCAATGAAAAATGTCAAGCAAATTTATGGCGATAAGTTGAATTATTTCAATGATGAATATGCTGTATTTGAAAATGCGGATGCGCTTATTATTGCCACTGAATGGTCACTTTTCCGTACGCCAGAATTTGAAAAATTTGAAATCCTTACGGCTAAAGCCATCTTTGATGGCCGCAATTTATATGATGTCAATGTCATGAAAGACAAAGGTTTCCACTACGAAAGTATTGGTAGAGAAATCATCAGAGCAAGCGTTGCTTTGTCAGATAAAGATTAAAATTTGTAAAAAAATAAGCCGAAGGACTTAATTAGGCGTTTAAAAATAATCGACATTTTCTGTCGGGCTTAAAATTATATAAAATACGAAGCGTAGCGTAGAATTTTTATAATTTTAAGAGCCGACTCAAAAAAGAAAATGTCGGTTATTTTAGCCCAACTACTTATATTATCCTTCGGCTATTTTATTAAAACATGCTATTTCAATTTTTAAAACATATAACTCACTTTATCTTCGAGTAATCTATACTTTTAATCTCTTCTACGGCTTTCTACATAGCGCATCAAATCTTTTTTATTGACTTCAAATGCCATCGCGTCGCCCACAACATTATAGTTTTCTCTATCGTAAGCATAATCAAAGGCGTATTTGGCAAATTCTAATCTATTGCTGTCATAATTGAAAAGACGGCTTAGTTCGGCTATTTGATTGGCAGTCAGATGGTTCTCTCTTGTCAGGGATTTTGAATCTTCTAATTTGCCTTTATCAAATGTATTTTGTCTTATTTTATCTTTTAAAACCTCAAATTCCTTGTAAGTCAATAGGCCATTATATCCCGAATTAATGCCTACTTGCCCTCTATTATAGTTGTTATTGTTGTTGTTGCTATTGTTATAATTATCGTTACCTCTGTTGTTAAAATCTCCATTAGCATTGTAATTATCGTAAGGATTATTTCTATTATCATTTACATTATTTCTGCCATAAGGATTGCCCAAACGGTCGTAATACTGAGGGGGTGTCACTACCACAGGTGTATTGTATAAACCGCCGCCTTGAGCATAATAAGGGTCACTGTAATAGTCTCCCGCAGGAACACCTTCGCGCACAAGCAAGCGATAAAAAGCATCTTTTGCGTTGCGATTAGCCAATACACTGCCCGCTAAAGCAAAATTTTCAATATCAAAAACATAGGTCAAACCATAAGTGAGATATTCATATTTTTCTCTATCCGTAGGATAAAGCAAAGCCAAACGTCGCATTTGGTCGGAAGTAAGGCAGTGTAGCCGAGTGTAATCTTTTATCTCTTTATCAATATGATAGTAATTGGTACTTGAAATGCCTGCATAATCCCTGTTAAAAGAACGCATAGAAAACGGTTCAGTACATTGGCGATTAAAACGGCGGCTGTTATTACGACCGTTATTGTCTCCACGACTTTCCGTATGATGATAGCCTTGTTGAGCGTAAGTGAATACACTTATTAAAAGAGCCACAAAGGCAGTAAACACTAATTTAAAACGTCTCATTTTGGATGAATTTAGATATTGATACGAAGTTAGGTTCTCTTATTGGATATGTCAAATGGTTTAAATTGCTCTTAACACACTTTAACTTTTTCTTAAATTTACTGGCTTTTCATATATTTTATTGGGTTACAAAAACGAGGCTACCCCTCAGTATAAACACAATATGAAACCTCTAATAATGGGTTCTTATTGCTTGGATTTACCGTTTTTATTTAAAAAAACCTTAACATATCAGAAGTTGATTGGTTAAATTTTATTTAAAACGCATCATCAAGAGTAGCTTTTTAAGGTTTCAATTGTCATTTTTTTAAATGAAAGATGTACAACTATTTTTTAAAATCTTAAAATATTCTCAATATGAAAAAGCTAATCATCCCAATCGCCCTTGTTCTTACATTTTTATTCAGCAGCTGTCATGATGATAGTATCTACATTGACCCAAGCGACGGTATAATTACTGAAACACGTGATATTCGTAACTTTGACGGCGTCAGAGCCAATGGTAATTTTGAAGTGCATTTGATTGACGATAATCGGTATAAAGTAGTGGTGGAAGGAGATGATAGTGTTATTGATCACCTTGATAGTTATGTTTCGGGTGGTGTTCTGGTTTTACAAATGAGAAATGGATATGCATATCGTGGAAATACAATCCGAATTTGGGTTCATGCCCCTGATGTGTATGAGGTGGAGCTCAATGGTTCAGGTATTGTCACGACTGATAATATTCATAATTTTGGAGATTATCTGGATGTAAAATTAAATGGTAGCGGAGACATTCGTTTGAGGGGCGACGCTAAAACTGTGGAAGTAGAAAATACAGGCTCAGGCGATATTCGCTTAATAGGTAACGGTCGTCGCATTACAGCGCGCACCACAGGCTCGGGTGATATAGATGCTTTGGATTTTGTGGTGGATGAAGCCGAAGCCAAAACATGGGGTAGTGGTGATATCTCTCTGAACATATGGCGTTATTTATTCGCTGAAATCAATGGTAGTGGCGACATTATATATGCAGGCAATCCGCGAATAGATGCTTATAGAACGGGCTCAGGAACGATAAGAAGGAGGTAAAAAACCTAAAAATACTGAGGGGTAGCCAGCAATGCCTTATTTTAATTTTTATCATTAAAAAATAGAATAAGGCATTGACTTTTAAATCAACTTA
>JANMYC010001575.1:0-1989 GCA_031381715.1 Saprospiraceae bacterium | reverse complement strand
CAAACTTCATTGAAACCCGCATCCGAGTAATTCCCTCGTTAAAAATATCTGGAATGAAAAATGAATCACTTTTTACGGTACTATTAAATTTTGCTACTTCCCACACCATTTCTTTAGCATCTTCGAAATCACCGTCGCCATTAAAATCAATCCAAACGCGCACACTTTCGTTAAAAGCTGTGCCTGAAAAAGCTGGTTTTAAGGATAATTGATACTTTTTCCCAGATTTTAAGACGGCTGCCAAGGTATCAAATTTGATATACCCCCCGTTTTTACCACTTTTAAATTTAAAATCTGCTATTGAAAAACTATCAATCCACTCTGAAGTAGCTGAACCACCCGTTTTGCAATAAACTTGGTCAAAACAAGGGCCACAACCCATCGTTTTCACATTTACATCGGATGGTGAACTCAGTTGAGCAGTACATTCAGATTTAATAGCAACTTTATAGGTATTACACAGTTTTAAATTATTGACAATAAAATTAGTATCTGTGGTCGTTTTTTCAAAAACACAGCTGTTCAAATTACTTACATTGTTGACACAAATGGAGTATTGAGATGCCGCCTGAATTTTTGAAAATTTAATGGAAAACTGATTTTGAGTGATATTTGAAATTTGTATTTCCTCAGGTGGCACACAACATCCCTCCGTTTTAAAAGGAAAAATGAATGGTGTAGAATTAGTAGAATTACATTTCGAAACCAGCTCTAATTCATAATCAGAACACGTTAAAAGGTCATTTATACTGAGGGGCCCTGTCGTAGTACCCAAAGCCGTCCAAGTGGATGCGCCTTTCAATCTATATCGCGCCGTAAAACTGGCATTTTGTGGCAAAGTGAATGAAAAATTAGCCGATGTGGTAGTAAAACTCGTTTTTATGGCACTCGGTTGCTGGCAACTGGTGCAATAACTCAAGGCTTTTTGAAGCGTTTTAAAAGCATTGACCCTACCTCCCGTTTTGATTTTATTCTGTAAATTGGCTTTTATATCCACACTTTTTAATATCCAATCTTTCAATAATAAAGTAGCTGCTGAGGGATTGAGTTTAGCCAAATTTATAAAATCAGTACACGGTGAAGCATACACCAACGCAGCAATACCTGTAACAATGGGGCAAGCAAACGAAGTGCCATCAGCCACCAAATAACTGCTATTGGATGCAGTGGTTTGAACAGAAATACCCGGTGCCGCCACATCCACGTGATTCACACCATAGGCAGAGTTTTGACCTTTTATATCATTTCTATCGCTTGCAGTGACCACGACTAAATAATCGCTTGGGCAAGTGGAAGGCAAATCACCGACTACATCTACATTGGAGTTGGTATTATCCGTAGAACCAACGCTCAAAATACCTGCCGTACCTAAAGTATCGTACATGGCGCACCAAATGGGAGCATTCACAGGAAACCCACCCGCACCAAAACTTGAATTGGTAGCGACCACAAAAGCCCCTCTTCTACCATTGGTTTTTTGATATAAACGCCTCATTTTCAAGGCATAAGCGTAGGCGGCGACGATATCAGCCTCGGTTCCTTTTTGAGTATCTATTTTGATACTCATCATTTTCACTTTCCAATTGACGCCCGTCACGCCTCTACTGTTATTGCCGACAGCCCCAATCAAACCTTCAACTTCCACCGCATGATTACCGCCTAAGATGTTATCAGTGTTGGTTTTTGTGTCCCATCCATTGAAATCATCAACGTAGCCATTAAAATCATCGTCAATGCCATTATTGGGAATTTCACTCCAATTATACCAATGATTGGCTTGAATGTCCGCATGAGTAGGCTCAAAACCATTATCAATCACGGCAACTACAATGGTGTCGTTGTCAGTCGTTTTACCGCCCGTTGTAATATCCCAAGCTAAAGTAGCTTGAATATCAGCGCCCGCCGTACCGCTTGATTGTCCAGTATTTAAAAGATGCCAAAGACTATTAAAAGTTGGGTCATTTGGAAGAGTCGTCAACGCTGAAGAGC
>JANMYC010001537.1:0-1714 GCA_031381715.1 Saprospiraceae bacterium | reverse complement strand
TTCTGGCCCTTCCAACTCACCAGCAACTGTGCTACCGCCCAGCAGTTTTTTCATTTCTTCTTTACGCAATTTAACCATACGCTCTCTTACAGCTAAGAAAATGGCTTTCTATATGTGTATTTTTTAATATATCAATAGCCAAAGGGCCTAACTTATCGGCGGTTTTAGGGTTGAAACTTTATAAAGCTCAAAATTTTTGAAAAATTGTACTTCAATGTAAGCGATTTTACTTAAAAAATGCTTAAGACACTCAGAAGGTACTTTGAAAATTATATATTATCTTTTCAAATAGGAAATTGCTCCATTGTATACTGCGCCCATTGAATTGTACAAAAAGTGATTAAAAATAAGGTGATAACAGCCAAAATAAATACAGAACTAAGATAGTAAAAATACTTGATTAGGCGTAGAATAATTAAGAGCTTGGTGTTTCCGCCGATTGTTGTAAAAGTCAAAATATTGTGACAAACCTTTGAATAAATCTAAACCATTTTCATAGACATATAAATAGATGTGTTCTCTTTTAATGGTACGCCACCCCGAGTACTCGGGGCTATAAAGACATTGTCTAAGGCTCTGCCTTTACCGTCCATTGATATTTTAACCTCTGCACTTTTGAGTAGGTCAATAAAATCAGTAGCCGTAAATTGAGAGCCTTGATCGGTATTGAAAAACTCAGGTTTTCCAAATTTGTCAAAGGCTTCACTGACTGCCTCGATACAAAAATCGGTTGTCAAAGTATTGGATAGACGCCATGACAAGATAAAGCGTGAATACCAATCAATAACAGCCACTAAATACATAAACCCTTTGGCCATTGGCACGTATGTAATATCGGTACTATAAACCTGTTTCCCCCTTGTGATAGGGAGATTTCGCAGTAAGTACGGATAAATTTTATGCGCTTTATCTCTTTTGGATAAATTGGCTTTTGGATAAATGGTCGCTATATCTAATAATTGCATCAATCTGCGCACTTTTTTAGTATTTATGGGCAGTTTTGCCTCATTTTCAACAGTATTAAACAGTTCATTTAACTCAAGGGTCATGCGTCGATAGCCATAATACGGATGTTCTAAATGTAATTCATCAAGAGCACGCATCAGACGCAAATCCCAATCACTGGCAGCTATGGGTTGATAATAATAAGTCGAACGACTTAATCCTAACAAATCACACTGCCTACTGATACTGAGGGGCTCGTTTAAAAGGTCTATTAAACCCCGCTTTGTATGGGTGCTTAAGTTTGACCCAACTGTTTCAATTTTTTTTTAAGGAAACTGAGTTCCATTTGCAGCATCCCGATTTGTTCTAAATAGGGTGCTTGAACAAGTTCAATATCGATGGAATCTTTTTTCTTTTCACTAGTAGATGTAAATAATCGTGGCGCATTTTCTACCACTGTCTTTTTCCAATCGCTTATCTGATTGGCGTGTAGCTCATATTGCTCACAAAGTTGTGACAGCGTTTTTTGTTCTTTAATAGCTTCAAGTGCCACTTTTGTCTTAAATTCAGCACTATGCTGACGACGTTTTTTTTCATCTTTGACAGTTTTTTTTCAATGTAAAGTTACTTTTTTCACTTTATATCCCTGTCCAGTTTTTGGGGCGCATTATACTGAGGGGTATTAATTTTAACCGACCAACCCCCTGTTTCTCGAGAAATAGGGGGTGAGAGAGTTGCAGTTATTCTTATTTCACTCGAAGAATAAGTT
>JANMYC010001439.1:0-4084 GCA_031381715.1 Saprospiraceae bacterium | reverse complement strand
TTTAGAAATTGTAAATTAGATATAAGTACATTATTTAGCATTTCAATTTTATTCTGACGCCAAAATGTAAAAAGAGGTACATCAAAAATTAGTATTTCATTAACTTATTGAAAATTTATTTTAACTTACCAATTTTCAAAGAAGGCTAATTTTCAGCATCACTTCTGTTATTTATATTTTGTTGACTTCATTAATTTGTTTAATTTTGCTTTATACTTGAGCTAAAAAACTTGCAGAAGGCTGAAAATCATTACCTCAGTTGCTACATTTTATAGTTTAAAAAGAGACAATTTTAAAAAGATAATCGCTCAATCAGAATCTTAATCAATTATTTTAATTAAAACTTAATTCATCAAATAGAACTCACCACTATGAGAGTCATCCTAAATTATCTCACCGTTATTTTACTCTTTAGTATAGTAACCCCCTCAGTATGTCAGCTGCCAAATACCAATGTCTATTGCCTTGACATGGAAAAATTCGGCGAGCAGATAGAGTTTAAAAATGCCCGTTTTTTAACTGGTTTTAACTCAAAAGGCTATAACAATCAGCCTCAGTGGGTCAATAACAATGAACTGTACATAGCGGTTCAAACGCCATTTGATACCAACCAAACTGAACTTTATTCCTTATCCTTGCTTAGCAACACTTTGGCACAAGTAACTGCTACCCACGAGTCGGAATATTCTCCTACGCTTATGCCTGACCGCAGAAATATATCATGTATTCGGGTTGACGCTACTAAACAAGGAACCCAAAGGCTTTGGACTTATCCCATGGATAGAAGTAGTAGTGGCAGAGATTTATTGCCTTTACATCAAGATATTGGATACCACACATGGATTTCCGATAAGAAATTAGCCTTATTCATTGTAAATGGTGCCAATAACTATCTCAAAATTGTTAATGTGGATGATCAGTCGTCCATACAACTGTCTGGAGGCATCGGCAGGTCAATGTCAAAATTAAATGACGGTAAACTCGTTTATGTTCAAAAAGCCACTCCTCAAACGTGGTACATAAAATCTATGGATCTCTCCTCTTACAGTTCCGATATCATCGTTGAAACATTGCCGGGGAGCGAAGACTTCGTACTACTATCCGATGGTACATTTTTAATGGGCAGTGGCTCTAAACTCTTTAGCTACAAATTAGGTAACCCTGAAAAACAGTGGTTTGAAATAGCTGACTTGAGTAAATATGGGATTTTTAACATTAAAAGACTTGCAGTCAGTAGAGAATCTGATAAAATTGCTATCGTCAATGATATGTATAAAAGATAGATAAGTAGGCGTTTAAAAATAATCGACAATTTCTGTCGGGCTTAAAATTACAGAAAATACGGAGCACAGCGGAGAATTTTCTGTAATTTTGAGAGCCGACTTAAAAAAGAAATTGTTGGTTATTTTAGCCCAACTACTTGATCGCTTCAAAAGTTATTTAAAAACCATAAAAAGCTATTCAGATACTAAAAACTGAATAGCTTTTTTTATGCTCAATCATATTAAAATAAAATTTATTGCTTTTTTACATTAATATTTTTTTTAAATTAAAATTTATCATTATCTTTGTTTTACAAATAAGATATACTAATAATATTAGTACCCACCACAATAAATACATTACTTCTTTATCGTATTTACCAACTTGACTTTTTAAGCCAAAATTTACTCATTCATCAAAAAAATCGTATCTAAACCATGAATCATTCAAGGAGCACTGGAAAAGTGGGTCAAGACTCTTTTTCCTACAACGAAGAAAACAAACAAAGCGAGAGCCGTCTTGCAGTAGTCATTTGCCTAATCGTAGTGGGCGTTTTAATAATGTTTGGTATGCAATAAGAGTATGTTTTAAATTCTATTTTCGGCAAAAACTGAGTCTTTTCCAGCCTCAGTTTTCAAGTTTTTTTTCAACGTAGCGAAGGCTATGTCTCAAAAAAATTAAAAGCTGAGTCAGAAAAATACTTCATTTTTTACTCAAAAATAGAATTCAAAACATACTCTAATTCAAAAACTGCTGTAAACAAAAACCGACAAAATCCACTTCTTGTACTGAGGGGTGGATTTTCTTTTTGTACTTACCAATTTTTTTTTTAGTTTTGTCAAGTATAAACGTTTAAAATGAAAGAGATAAAAGAAACGGTAGAGCGCTCTATATTTGGAGTGTGTAGTTATTTGGGTGATAAAATGCACATTGCATCCTCCCGTGTGCGCATATATTTTATTTATGCTTCATTCGTAACCCTTGGTTCGCCCGTTATTTTCTACCTTATATTAGCTTTTTGGGTGAATATTCGTAAATATATCAAACGCCATAAAGATGCGCTTTGGGGATAAGTAAGTGTTTTGAAATAACCTCAGCTCGATATTTTCTGTCGGGTTTAAAATTGTAGCAATCACAGAATAAAACGGAGAATTCACTTCTATTTTAACTACTTACCGACCCGCATTTTAACCTTAATTTTAACGTAAATCCAATATATTGCCCATCGCATAGCACGAGCGACATCGGGGCTCATACGTATCTTTTTCACCCAACATGACCCGTTGCCCGTCGGCTACCTTTCGATATGAATGCGTTGCCAAATTGCCGCAATGCGAACAAATGGCATGTACTTTTGTGATATATTCTGCCACAGCTAAAAGATTAGGAACAGGCCCAAAAGGCACTCCTTTGTAATCCATATCCAAACCAGCGATGATGACTCTAATACCTTTTAACGCCAATTTCTGACAGACATCTGTCAAGCCTTCGTCAAAAAATTGTGCTTCATCAATGCCAATTACATCGACCCCCTCAGTATATTCCAATAATTTTACAGAATTTTCAATAGGTGTAGCCAATATTGCGTTTGAATCATGTGAAACAACTTTCATTTCATCATAACGCGTATCAATTCTGGGCTTGAATATTTCTACTTTTTGGTTGGCGATTTTTGCCCTTTTTAGCCGACGTATAAGCTCCTCAGTCTTACCTGAAAACATTGAGCCGCAGATTACTTCTATCCAGCCGCTTCGTTGTCCTTTAAAATGTGGTTCGAGAAACATGAAATGATTGATAAACTATGAATGATGAGTAAAGAATGTTTTTTAACTTTGGAATATATTTCACTAATATAGTTTACAAAAGTAATTTAAAGATTAATTTTAGGGGTCTTTTGGATTGCCTATTTTCAAAAGTGATTCAATAGTCCTATTTAAAAACAAATTTAGTATCATTTATTATCCTAATTATGAATTTACCACAAGCTAAAATACTTCTTGAAAAAATTATCACGCTCTACAAAACCATGAGCAACGATGAGAAAAATATCTCACCCATCGAGCGCGACCTCATGTTAAGTTATATTCGTCAATTATACGAGTCTTTCATAGAAGCATCACAAAGTAATGCCCCTACTCAAGCCGCTAAGGTAGTGCAACAAGCACCCGCCCCACCACCGCCACCCAAAGTAGAAGTACCTCGACCACAACCAATTGCGGAAGAAAAGCCTAAGCCCGTTTATGAAGCACCAAAGCCCATTTACGAGGCACCAAAGCCCGTTTACGAAGCACCCAAGCCGCCAGTTGTTGAGCAGCCAAGAGTGGTCACGCCACCCCCGCCGCCACAACCTGTACAACCCACATATCAACAGCCCGTTTATACTGCCCCAAGCAATATTACGAACAACGTATCATCCGATATTTTAGCACTATTTGACGATAAATCGGGAAGAGAATTATCTGACAAATTATCTAATATGCCCATTCCTGATTTGACCAAAGCATTTGGCTTCAATGATAGATTGTTGACTCAAAATGAGCTATTCGGAGGAAATAAGACCGTTTTTGATGAAATTTTAAAAGATTTGAATAATATGAGCAGCTACGAAAGTGCAAAAGGTTCATTAATATCACTCGCTTCAAAATATAATTGGGTAGGTACGGATGATCGTAGAAAGCAAGCGCAGGTGTTTATTAAGTTGGTGCGTCGTCGTTTTAGTTAATAGCAGATACCCCCTCAGTATAGATAGTGATTCCCTTAAAAAAAGGCAACTGATTTCATTATCAGTTGCCTTTTTTTAAGGGAATCACTATCTATACTG